>JAMONQ010000017.1 GCA_027065635.1 Campylobacterales bacterium
ACACATTTTAATGTGTATTACAGCTTCTGAAAGTATAATTTTGTGATGAAAGTCAGCGATATTTTCAACATTGTCCACAATGCGCTGGAGGCGAAGAACCACGGCCGGAAGATTTCACAAAAGAGTATGGCTGAGCAGCTTGGAATTTCCATGCGCACATATCAGGATTGGCGTACAGGCAAGGCACAGCCCATAGCGGCCCGTGCACTGATGCAGATGCTTGGTGAACTGGACGATGACGAAATAGTTCGCGTAGTACATAAGATAAGGGCTTTGGATGAGCAATCTGACTCAAAGTGAACGTGACGGCCTCAACGAACTATTCTGCCACCTCGAGGTGGAGAGTCTTCCGCTGTACAAGCGGCTGCTGCTCAGGTTGAATCGCCTGGCCCTGCTTTTGAGGATGTTCTACATACGTCTTAGATAATTTTTGTCTATCATGCTATAATCGCCGCCGTAAAGAGTGGAGTGTCTATATCGGCACTGCCCCTCTCCATACAGATACCAGAGATTGAAAGGATTTTGAAAATGTTTGGAAAAAAACTGAAAACATATGACTACGACCAGGAGACTATGAATCGTTTCCGGTATGCCAAAATAAAGACGAACAAAGGCGATATCTGGTTGAGACTATATGTCGACGAGGTTCCAAATACTGTGGCCAATTTCGCGACGCTGGCGCAGGAGGGCTTTTATGACAACCTGAAGTTTCACAGAGTCATAAAAGGGTTCATGGCGCAGGGTGGATGCCCTCACAGCGGACCGGGAGGCAATCCGGCAAGAGTCGGCACCGGCGGTCCGGACTGGGCGATCGCGTGCGAGACTGAAAAAAACATTCACAAACATGTCAAAGGTACCATATCGATGGCTCATGCCGGCAAGGATACGGGCGGTAGCCAGTTTTTCATCTGTTTCGTACCGTGTCCGCACCTTGACGGAGTGCATACCGTATTCGGCGGTATCGAAGATGATGATGCAGACAGCATGCTCGTACTCGACTCGATAGATCAAAACGATACGATAGAGACTATAGAGATATTGCCCGAGAGACAATAGTCAGGCTATTGTACACCGCAGGCCGATATCCTCTGCATGCGATATCCGCAGGCCTGCTGCCTCTATCGTTGTAAATCACCCCAGGCGGTTTCGACCCGCCTGAAGACTCGACCGCTCTTTTGTCTCTGAAGACTTTTTCTGCTCAGCGCCTTTAGAAGAGCGGTATGGTAAAATCTCCCCATAACTACATGAAAAAAAAGAGCGGAAATGTTTGGATTTGTGCGTATTGCGGCCGCAGTGCCGAAAGTGAGGGTGGCGAATGTCGACTTCAATGTAAAACAGATGCTCGATCTATGGAAAATAGCATCTCAACAGAACGCTTCGGTCATTCTCTTTCCCGAACTCTCCATTCCGAGTTACAGCTGTGCGGATCTGTTCTATCAGGATAGAATGAGATGTGCGGTCGAAGAGGGGCTGGCCAAAATGGTGCAAGCCTCCACCGCCTGCTCCACGATAGCGATCGCGGGTATGCCTCTGTGGCACAACGGCAGAGTCTACAACTGCGGAGTCGTGTTGCAGGAGGGGAAAATTTTGGGGATCGTACCAAAGAGTTACGTTCCGGAACACAAGGAGTATTATGAAAAGAGGTGGTTCGTAAGCGGAAGTTCGTGCAAAAACGATAGAGTCTCGATCCTCGGACAGGATGTGCCGTTTGGAGTCGACCTTCTTTTTTGCGGCAGGGACGGCCTTGTCTTCGGCATAGAGGTGTGTGAAGATCTGTGGACGGTAGTGCCGCCCAGCTCATATCAGGCGCTTGCCGGAGCCACACTTTTGTTCAATCTTTCGGCAAGCGACGAGATAGTGGCAAAAAGCGAATACAGAAGCCAGCTTGTCGCAGGCCAGAGCGCGCGCTGCATGGCCGCTTACATATACGCTTCGTGCGGTGTGGGGGAGTCTAGCACCGATGTACTGTTTGGCGGAGACTGCATGATCGCAGAAAACGGAGCTATTCTCGAGAGGGGCGAGAGATTTCTTGACGAGTCGCAGATCATCTTTGCCGATATCGATATTCAGCGGCTGAATATGATACGAATGGCGGAGGGGAGCTTTGCGGACGGCGAGATCAGACCCTTTAGGCGAATCGATCTCTACGATACACCCGAAATAACCCAGTTGAACAGATATGTCGATCCGCACCCGTTCGTTCCGTCCAAAAAGAGCGAACGCTCTAAAAGGTGTCGCGAAATATTCTCCATACAGTCTGCCGCACTTAACAAAAGGCTCGACCATATCGGGGCTCGAAAGTGCGTCATAGGTGTATCAGGCGGTCTCGACTCGACTCTCGCACTTCTGGCAGTTTATCGCGCATACGAGACGAGAAAGAGAGATTTTGAAGATATAATCTGCGTTACGATGCCGGGTTTCGGGACTACCGGCAGGACGCTCGAAAATGCGAGGAGGCTTTGCGAAGCGCTCGGTGTGACTTTTATGCAGATCGATATCACCGAGGCGTGTATGGAGCATTTCAGGCTGATAGGCCACGATCCGGCGGAGCACTCTATCGTCTACGAAAACGTACAGGCGAGAGAGAGGACGCAGATTTTGATGGATCTTGCCAACAAGGTGGGCGGAATCGTGGTGGGAACCGGCGACATGAGCGAAGCGGCTCTTGGCTGGAGTACCTACAACGGTGACCATATGTCGATGTACGCGATCAATATCGGTATTCCGAAAACTCTTATCCGCTACCTTGTGGAGTGGGCGTCCGGGCAATACGCAGATGCCTCCGAAATACTTAAAGACATCCTCGACACCCCTGTGAGTCCCGAACTGCTGCCGCCGACAGACGGGGAGATATCCCAAAAGACCGAAGAGCTTGTAGGACCTTACGAATTACACGACTTTTTTCTCTATCATCTGATAAAAAGTGGTGCGACTCCGCGAAAGATTCTCTTTCTCGCGAAGTGCGCTTTCGGCGGCAAGTACGACTCCCAAGAGTTGAAGGGGTGGCTCGGGATTTTTTTGAAACGCTTTTTTTCACAGCAGTTCAAAAGAAACTGCATGCCGGACGGCCCGAAGGTCGGAACTATCGCCTTGAGTCCGAGAGGTGACTGGAGAATGCCGAGCGATGCGGAGGTTGACGAATGGTTGAAGGATCTGGAGGAGGATACTTGAAAAAATCGGTCATATTGATGCTGCTGATCGGCAGTCTGGCGGTTGAAGCCGCCCAAAACGGGATGGGCGGGTATACGAGCAGGTTCGATGTAGAAGAGACTACAAAGAGATTGGTGAAGATCGTACGAGAAAGGGGACTTACACTCTTCAAGGTGATAGACCATAGCGAAGGAGCCGCCAATGCCGGTTTGAAGCTAAAAGCGGCAAAACTGGTCATTTTCGGAAATCCCGAAGTAGGAGCCCCTCTCATGCAGTGCTCCCAGACGCTTGGTCTTGACCTGCCCCAAAAGATTCTCGTATACGAAGATGAAAACGGAAATGTTCAGGCGATTTTCAATACCAAAGCCTATCTTATGTGGCGTCACGATGTCGGGCCGGAGTGCGCGGCAGAATATCAGAGGAAGATGGACAAGGCGGTAAAGTTTTTCGTCAGATATGCTACCGGAAATATGGAACCTCAACAAAAGAGAGATTAGATGCTGGTTCATATCTGCTGCAGCGTGGATAGTCACTTCTTTTTGCAAAGACTCAGGGAGGATTTTCCGGATGAAAAGCTGGTCGGCTTTTTCTACGACCCGAATATCCACCCCTACAGTGAATACAGGCTCAGGCTTCTTGATGTACAGCGAAGCTGCAATAGACTCGGAGTGGAGCTGATAGAGGGTGAGTACGACTATGAGAGCTGGCTAAAAGCGGTCGAGGGGTATGAGAATGAGCCCGAAAAGGGGGCCAGATGCGAAATCTGTTTCGATCGACGTTTCGAAGTGAGTGCGAAGATGGCCAGGAGGCTTGGGCAGAAGCGTATGACGTCGACTCTGCTGGTGAGTCCGAAAAAGTCCCAGGAGCAGTTGAAACGAAGAGGCGAGAGGCTCGCCGAAGATTTCGGGGTGGAGTTCGTGTATGTCGACTACAGAAGCGGAGGCGGTACCCAGAAACAGCAGGAGATCAGCAAAAAAGAGCGTCTCTATCGGCAAGACTACTGCGGATGTCTCTACGGTCTCGTGCAGCAGAGGGATCAACAAAAAAAGATCGCCGACGAGCTCTTCTCCCCTCTTTGCGGCTCGACTCTTCCGGGCTCTATAGAGGAGCGTCTCGAACTTTATGAAAAAAGATATGAGCTCGAAGAGAGAGGGATAAGTTACAGGATCGTCAGGCAGAAGTTTTTGAACTACCGTCTGAAATTCGGATGGGTCAGGTGTAAAAAAACGACACTGCCGAGCTATATACTGCCTTATTCCGCCATGAAGCGGCGCTATACCAAGGGAAAGGTCGAATTTGAGAGTGAGGGAATCGGGTGGTTCAACAGGGAAGAGATCCGCTTTCTTACTCTTGCACGGTTCAACGAGATCTGCGGAAGATCCTATCGCTCCGTAAAGGAGCTCGTCTACTCTCCGCTCTCCTACGATGAAAGCCTGAAGGTTCGCGAATGTATAGGATCCGGACTATGGGATCTTTCGCCTGTCATTGTGGTCGACGAGATTCCGCAGGGAAATCTCGAAGTTTTTATAGAGTCGGAAAACTATAACGATGTCAGAGAAAAATTAGTCGTATTGTGATAAAATAAGAGAATTTTAAATCCAAGGACTTTTTTTTCATGATGGATGTCGTACAAATTCAGAAAATCCTTCCTCACAGATACCCCTTTTTGCTGGTAGACAGAGTCACTTCCTGTGAAGAGGGGAAGGCGATAGAGGCGTACAAAAACGTCTCCATCAGCGAGCCGGTTTTCGAGGGTCACTTTCCGGGTCATCCGATCTATCCGGGGGTCATGATCATAGAGGGTATGGCCCAGGCCGGAGGGATTCTCGCTTTTGAAAGCATGGGCGAGGATGACAAAGAGGCGACTCAGGACAAGGTGGTCTACTTTATGAGCATCGACAAGTGCAAATTCAGAAGTCCGGTACGCCCCGGCGACAAACTCGTATACAAACTCGGCGTTATAAAGCACAAGGGAGCCATCTGGGTGCTCGACGGAAAGGCGTATGTCGACGACAAGCTTGTCGCGGAAGCCGAACTCAAAGCCATGATTGTGGACAAGTGATGGCTGGAATTTCGAAACTTGCGGTTGTAGAGGATGGAGCTCAAATCGGTGAGGGCGTTACGATCGCACCGTTTGCGTATGTCTCTTCGAAAGCGAAGATAGGGGCCCGAACCACTATCGGGCAGGGCGCTATTATCGAAGGCGATACAACGATAGGAGAGGATTGCCGCATCTTTTCGCATGCGGTCGTAGGCTCCATTCCGCAGGATCTGAAGTATCACGGCGAAGATGTGAAGCTGATCATCGGTGACCGCAATACGATTCGCGAATTTACCCTCCTCAATCCCGGTACCGAAGGGGGAGGAGGAATCACCAGAATCGGAAACGACAATCTCCTGATGGGGTATGTCCACATAGCGCACGACTGTATCATCGGCGATCGCTGTATCTTCGCGAACGCCGCAACTCTCGCCGGCCATGTAGAAGTGGGCAACGGCGTAGTCGTAGGCGGCATGACGCCGATTCACCAGTTTGTCAAGATCGGTGATCTGGCAATGATAGCCGGAGCGTCGGCGCTGAGCCAGGATGTACCTCCATATTGCCTTGCCGAGGGTAACAGAGCGGTACTAAGAGGCCTCAACCTCACGGGACTCAGAAGAAATCTTCCAAGAGAGGCCGTCAACGCGCTAAGAGTGGCCTACAAAGAGCTTTTCGAGAGAGGAAAACCTCTCAAGGAGACGGCAGAAGCACTTATGCAGAGCAGCGAGAGCGAAGAGGTCAGAGCAATGTGCCGTTTCGTATTGGAGACGAAGCGCGGCATTCCATACGAGAGGATGAAAGATGACAAATAGAAGTTGCAGTTTTTGCGGAGCGAAAGAGAGCCAGGAGAATCCGCTGCTGGCCGGAAACGGAGTCTATATCTGTAAAAACTGTGTAGTTTCGGCTCACAAGATACTTTTTGGCGAGCTGGAGGAGGATCAGGAGTCCGTAGATCGGGAACTTTTGACCCCAAGAGAGCTAAAAGCGGCTCTCGATCAGTACGTAATAGGCCAGGAGAGAGCGAAAAAGGTTCTCGCTGTCGCTGTATACAACCACTACAAGAGGATCTTCAAACAGGCGGCTTTGGAGGACGACGATACGGAGATTTCAAAGTCCAACATACTGCTTATAGGACCTACCGGAAGCGGCAAGACGCTAATGGCCCAGTCAATCGCGAAGTTTCTCGATGTTCCGATAGCGATAGCGGACGCGACGAGCCTTACGGAAGCGGGGTATGTCGGCGAAGATGTCGAAAATATCCTTACAAGGCTTCTTCAGGCGGCCGACGGAGATGTGAAAAAGGCGGAGCAGGGGATAGTCTTCGTAGATGAGGTGGACAAGATTTCCCGTATGAGTGAAAACCGCTCCATAACGAGAGACGTATCCGGAGAGGGTGTGCAGCAGGCACTTTTGAAGATCATAGAAGGAAGTGTCGTCAACATTCCTCCAAAGGGAGGTAGAAAGCACCCCAATCAGGACTTCATCCAGATCGATACCTCCAATATACTCTTTATCTGCGGCGGGGCGTTTGACGGACTAGCCGACATAATCAAGCGTCGGCTGGGAGGCAACGTGCTCGGTTTCGATCAGCAGAAACGTTCAAAAAACGAGACGGACGCGATATTGAGCGAGGTGGAGGTCGATGACCTCGTATCTTACGGTCTGATTCCGGAGCTTATCGGAAGGCTGCACGTTATCGCCGTCTTGAACGAGATCACAAAAGAGGATATGGTAAGAATCCTGACGGAACCGAAAAACGCTCTGGTGAAGCAGTATAAAAAGCTCTTCGCCATAGATGATGTGGAGCTCACTTTCGAAGAGGCTGCGCTGGAAGCGATCGCGCAAAAGGCTATCGAGAGGAAGACGGGAGCGAGAGGACTCCGTTCGATAATAGAGGAGATGATGGTTGATATAATGTACGATCTTCCGGAGTATGCCGGATATGAGGTGGTAATAACGGAAGATGTCGTCGAAAACGGCGCAAAGCCGCTCTATATCAAGAAAAGCAAAAAGAAGAGTGCGTAAATGTTTATAAACAAGCTTATAGGAATCTTTTCAAGCGATCTGTCCATAGATCTTGGTACTGCAAACACTCTGGTTCTGGTCAAGGGGAACGGGATTATCATCAACGAGCCATCCGTAGTAGCCATCCAGACAGACAAGTTCGGTCGGGAGAAGGTACTGGCGGTAGGGCAGGAAGCGAAAGAGATGGTGGGAAAGACTCCCGGAAACATCAGGGCCGTGCGTCCAATGAAAGACGGTGTTATCGCCGACTTCGATATAACGGAAAAGATGATCCGCTACTTTATCGAAAAGGCGCACCACCGCAAAACCTTCATACGTCCCCGTATAATTGTCTGTGTGCCGTTCGGTCTTACGCAGGTGGAGCGCAAGGCTGTTCGCGAATCAGCCATCAACGCCGGTGCCCGTGAAGTATTTCTGATAGAGGAGCCGATGGCTGCGGCGATAGGTGCCGGTCTGCCGGTAAAAGAGCCTCACGGAAACCTAGTGGTGGATATAGGCGGCGGTACTACAGAGATCGGTGTCGTCTCGCTTGGCGGGCTTGTGATCAGTAAATCGATAAGAACCGCCGGAGACAAGATAGATCAGGCGATAGCCGACTATGTAAAGCGCAAATACAATCTTCTCATAGGCGATCGTGTGGCCGAGGAGATCAAGATACAGATAGGAAGCGCTCTTCCGCTGGACGAGGAGCTTACCATGATGGTAAACGGACGCGATCAGGTGAGCGGACTGCTGAGCTCCGTCGAGCTTACGAGCGAAGATGCGAGGGAGGCGATGAAAGAGCCCCTTCGGGAAATAGGCGACGCTTTGAAAGATATTTTGGAGATCACTCCTCCTGATCTTGCGGGAGACATAGTGGAAAACGGAATCGTGCTGACCGGCGGCGGCGCCTTGACGAGAATGCTGGACAAATATCTCTCCGATATCGTGAAACTGCCGGTCTATGTAGCCGAAGAGCCATTGTTGGCGGTAGCGAAAGGGACCGGACGGGTACTGGAAGAGATAGATCTTCTCCAGCAGCTCTCCTATGAATAGGTTCAACCGCAAGGTTACAGCTTTCATACTTTTCGTGATCGTGGTGCTTTTATCCCTTTACAGCTCCTCGGTCCGGACCTTCTTCGTAGGATTCACATCCGCAATACGTTCGGCGTACAGTGATGTTTCAGACTCTATAAAGCTCTCTGCAAAACTGCACTTCGACCAGGCGGAGACTATAAAAAGACTCCAGAACGAACGGGATCGACTCGAGAAGATGCTTCTTGAATACAGAAGCGACGCGAGCCGATTCCGCTATATGCAAGAGGCGTTGGAAATGGGACCGGACAGCAACGCCACTTACGAGCCGGTAAGGCCTGAAGGTTATGCGAGGATAGGCAATTTCCAGCGTCTTTGGCTCGATCGTTTCAAAAGCTTCGATCCGGATAGAAACTACGGTGTGGTACGCAACGGATTTGCCGCCGGAATCGTCGTGGAGCAGAACAGTCGCCCGCTGATGATTCTGGCCGGAGATCCGGAGTGTACGTTTGCTGTCTATATAGGCAAGGTTCGTGCACCTGGTATAGCCATGGGGTCGGATGAGCGCCATATGGTAGTCAAATATATTCCGCAGTGGCTGAAGCTGAAGCCGGGCGATGAGGTGGTTACAAGCGGTCTCGATCATATATTTCCGCCCGGTATACCGGTGGGCAGGCTCCTATCCACGCAGAAAATGCAAGGGTTTCAGAATGCCTACATAGAGCTGTACGCAGATACGCTTCATCCCGATTTTGTCTGGATAGTATCACCCGGGAGTGTTCCCAAAAGCGATTCGTAAGAGCCAATTGAGTAAAATTTAAAAATTTCTCCAAGGAGTACTCCTTTATGCCAAAACGAGAAGATATCAAGACCATTCTGCTGATAGGATCGGGTCCGATAGTGATCGGTCAGGCCTGTGAGTTTGACTACTCCGGAACCCAGGCTGCCAAGACTCTCAAGGAGCTCGGTTACCGGGTCGTTCTTATCAATTCAAATCCGGCTACAATCATGACGGATCCGGAGTTTGCCGACAGAACCTATATAGAGCCTATAAACGAAGAGGTCATTTCAAGAATTATAGAAAAAGAGAGTGTCGATGCCATTTTGCCCACCATGGGTGGACAGACTGCCCTGAACGTCGCCATGAGTATGCATGAAAAGGGGATGCTCGAAGGCGTCGAGTTTCTCGGAGCCAATCCGGAGGCCATTAAAAAGGGTGAGGATCGACAGGCTTTCAAGGAGGCTATGATCAAGATAGGGATGGATCTTCCAAAAAGTCGCTACGCCTACTCTATGGAGGAGGCCATGGCGGCCGCCGAGGAGATAGGCTTCCCTCTAATCATTCGTGCCTCCTATACGCTTGCGGGCGGCGGAAGCGGGGTCGCTTACAATATCGACGAGTTCAAGTCTCTGGCCAGGGCGGGTCTCGATGCGAGTCCGATCAGTGAAATATTGATCGAAGAGAGTCTTTTGGGGTGGAAAGAGTACGAGATGGAGGTGATTCGAGATCGTGCAGACAACTGTATCATCGTCTGCTCCATCGAGAATCTCGATCCGATGGGAGTCCATACCGGAGACTCTATCACCGTGGCACCCGCATTGACTCTGACCGACAAAGAGTATCAGCGTATGCGTGACGCCAGCTTCAAGATTTTGAGGGAGATCGGCGTCGATACCGGCGGCTCCAACGTTCAATTCTCCGTAAATCCGGAAACTGGCAGAATGATCGTTATAGAGATGAATCCGAGAGTCAGCCGATCTTCGGCACTCGCATCCAAGGCTACTGGATATCCGATAGCGAAGGTGGCGACTCTTCTGGCGGTCGGGTTCACTCTTGATGAGATCAAAAACGACATTACCGGTACTCCGGCGAGCTTCGAACCTGTAATAGACTATATCGTTACGAAGATACCGCGTTTTACCTTCGAAAAGTTCCCGCAGGCTGAATCTACGCTCACTACATCCATGAAGAGTGTAGGTGAGGTCATGGCGATCGGCCGTACCTTCAAGGAGTCTGTACAAAAGGCACTCTGCTCTCTTGAGACGGGGCTTGTCGGTTTCAACCCCGTATCCTGCGATCGTGAAGAGCTCAAGCGCGAGATAAGACGTCCCAACGAAAAGAGGCTGCTTTATATAGCGCAGGCATTCAGGGAAGGATTCAGCGTCGAAGATATATTCGAGCTCAGCAGGATCGATCCATGGTTCTTGAGGCAGATCGGCGAGATTGTGGAGCTGGAGCGAAGCATAGATGTGGAGACTCTTCAGGATCCGCAAATGTTGCGCCGCCTTAAAAGCGACGGTTACAGTGACGCGATGATTGCGGAGATCATCGCATCTAAAGAGAATATGGAGATTGGCGAAAACGATATATACGCCGCCCGCAAAAAACTCGGTATAGAGCTCGAATATCACGAGGTCGACACCTGCGCCGCAGAGTTCAAGGCGCTCACTCCGTACCTCTACTCCACTACAAATATCATGAATCTTCCAAAAAGGGAGGATGACAAAGATAACGCGTCCGATTCAAGAAGGAAGGTACTCATCATAGGCGGAGGACCGAACAGAATAGGGCAGGGAATCGAATTTGACTACTGCTGTGTCCATGCCGCCTTTGCACTTGCGGATATGGGAATAACCTCTATCATGTACAACTGTAACCCCGAGACCGTTTCGACCGACTACGATACCAGCGATATTCTCTACTTCGACCCGATCGATTTCGAACATGTAAGAAACGTGATAGAGAGTGAGAACCCGGACGGGATCATAGTCCATTTCGGTGGGCAGACTCCATTGAAGCTTGCAAAAAAGATCACATCCATCGGCGGGAAGATCGCTGGAACCAGCGCAAAAGTCATCGACGAAGCGGAGGATAGGGAGAAGTTTTCCGCCTTTATCAAGGAGCTTGGACTCAAGCAGCCCGAAAACGGAACCGCCTTTACCAAAGAGGAGGCATTCGCCATAGCTTCTCGTATCGGATATCCTGTTCTCGTGCGGCCGAGCTATGTACTCGGCGGACGTGCCATGCGCACCGTGTACAACGAAGGCGAGCTTAGAGAGTATATGGACGAGGCGGTAAGCGTCAGCAACGAATCTCCGGTTCTCATCGACAAATTTCTCGATCATGCGATAGAGCTGGATGTGGACGCCATCAGCGACGGAGAGGATGTCTATATAGGTTCGATTATGCAGCATATAGAAGAGGCCGGTATCCACTCCGGCGACAGCGCCTGTTCGCTTCCTACCGTCTCCATAAGCGACAAACTGGTCGAAGATATCGAAAAACAGACAAAAGCCATTGCGCTCGGTCTCGGCGTCAAGGGGCTTTTGAATATCCAGTACGCAATTTTCAAAGATGAAGTCTATCTCATAGAGGTCAATCCGCGTGCAAGCCGGACTGTACCTTTCGTATCGAAGGCGACCGGTGTTCCGCTTGCTAAAGTGGCGACGAGAGTGATGATACAGGGCGATTTGAGAGAGGCGTTGAAGTTTTACGACACGTTCGGTGTGGTTACGGATGACGGAAATGTCCTGAAGCCGAAGCTCAAAAACCATATCGCCGTAAAAGAGGCAGTCTTTCCGTTTAGCAAGCTAACGGGTTCCGATCTGATACTTGGTCCGGAAATGAAGTCAACAGGGGAGGTCATGGGTATCAGCGAAACTTTCGGGTTGAGTTTCGCCAAGAGCCAGTTCGCAAGCAAAAACCATCTGCCGGTTTCCGGTACCCTCTTCATGTCCTTGACCGATCACGACAAATCCGAAGCCGGAGAGATCGGTCGGCTATTTGCCGAGCTCGGTTTCAGGATCGTGGCGACAGCCGGCACAAAAAAGGCTCTTGATCTTGCCGGAGTCGCTGCCGATACGGTTCTTAAAATCTCCGAAGGGAGACCGAATGTCGAAGACCTGCTTAAAAACGGAGAGATAGACGTAGTGCTCAATACATCCGACAACAAAGCGAGTAAGGATGATGCACGCCGAATCAGACAGGCGGTACTGCGCTTCAATGTCCCGTACTTTACGACACTTGCGGCCGCCAGGGTTTCGGCTGCCGCCATCAGGGAGATGAAAGAGGAGGGAGCACTGGAGCCCAGAGCCCTTCAGGACTATCTTAGAGACTGATGCGCGGCGATCTGGTATATCTGGTCCAGACCGATACCACGGCCGGTTTTCTCTCCCGCTCTGCAAAAAATCTGGCTTCGGCGAAAGGTCGACCTGCCGGTAAACCGTTTCTAAAAGCCATAAGCAGGCTCACCTTTTTGCGTGAAACGGGCAGGGTGCCAGGAAGTTTCAGGAGGGTTGTCCGCAGGAGTAGAAAGAGAAGTTTCATACTTCCAAACGGCAGCTCTTTCAGGTATATATGCGGCAGGCACCGCAGTTTTGTGGAGAAGTTTGGATGGTGCTATTCAACTTCGGCCAACAGGCACGGCGAAGAGTTCGACGAATCGTTCGCCAAGGATGCTTGCGATGTTGTGGTAGAATCAAAAGAGGGTTTCTACTCTGCGCGAGCGTCTGAGATTTGGCGTCTGGGCAAGAAAAAGAGGAAAAAAATAAGATGATTCGTCTGATCACCACGCTTCTTTACGGTCTGCTCTTCTGGATGGCGTACGACTTTATATTCTATGCCGGTTTGATGGTAAACTATATCAAAGCTTACAATATTCCCGTCTTTTTCAACGAGTTTTTCATAGATTCGCAGCACTGGTGGCTATGGATAGCCGGAGTCCTTCTTTACGGCGGACTCTTTATGGTGAGGAACAAAAAGGTCCAGAAAGCCTTTTTCTACCTTCTTTCGTTTCTTATAGCCGCACTGCCGTGGATTCCTGAGTTCGGGGAGCAGATAGGAAGAGCGCTCTTTTCCAAAGAGCGTATGGTCTATCGATTCGACCATACCGAAGTAAAGGATGTAACATTGCTCTATTCCGGAAGGGGCTATGACTATGTCCTTTTAAAAGGGCGCAAGAGTGCCGTCAAATACCCCTCATCTTATAGAAAGAGTTGATGTCCTCTTGCTTTAGTATATCTTTATATCGTCTCTCCATTAGGGCTATCGTCTCTCTTTGAGGCACTTTTCTACCTGCTATAAATCCTGTTATTTCGCCGTTTTTCCCAAATTTTGGCTTGATCCAGACGATGACCCAGTAGTACTTTCCGTCTTTTCTCAAATTTTTCACATAGCCTTGCCAGGTTTTTCCGTTTTTTATCGTCTGCCACATCTCTTTGAAAGCGGCTTTGGGCATGTCCGGGTGTCGGTTGATGCTGTGAGGGGAGCCTATCAGCTCCTCTTTCGTGTAACCTGTCATATTCCTGAATCTTCTGTTTGCGTAGGTGATGATACCGGCTCTATCGGTTTCGGTAATCATCACTCCTCCGTCGAACAGTACCTCTTCATCGATTGGTGAAGGCTTGCGGATTCTCTCTTTTGTAAATATATTCAAAACACTTTGCATAGACTCCATCCGGTAACGTTTTTTCGGAGTATATGCTATGATTGTGGAGTAAAAATGGAGAGATATTGACGGTTTCGGTTTTTGACGGGAGTTTTGCGGATACCCTGTTCGTAGTTTTGGCGAGCCGCGCGGCTTACGGCTTCTCCTGGGCTTTCATCTGTCTGTATGTTCGGGATACGCGCTTTATCTCCTCTTTGTTGGCCACTTTTCGGCCGGCGATATAGCCTATGATATTTCCATCTTTATCGAGCTTGGGTTTTATCCAGACGATGACCCAGTAGTACTTTCCGTCTTTTCGCATGTTTTTGACATACCCCTCCCACATATCGCCTCTTTTTATCGTCTCCCACATCTTTTTGAAAGCGGCTTTGGGCATGTCCGGGTGTCGGTTGATACTGTGCGGCGAGCCTATCAGCTCCTCTTTCGTGTAGCCTGTCATCTCTCTGAATTTTCTGTTTGCGTAGGTGATGATGCCCGCTATGTCGGTCTCCGTTATCATCACTCCCCCGTCAAATATGACCTCTTCGTCAACGGGCACCGGCTTTTTTATTTTGGCATTGGTTATAGAGTTAGTGACAATGGCCATATACTATTTCCTTTCATTATATTCGTTATTTTATGCTAAATTATAAATTCTTATAACATTCCGTTGAAATTATAGCATATGGAAAGGGTGTGGATTGTAACTGTTTCGTAAATGTTTCATGGTAGAAGGTGTAAAGCATAGGTTTGATAGAATTGTAGATAATAATATCGATATTCAAAGGTTTTCTTTGGAGAAGTCCAGACTTATAAAAGAGTTGATAAACAAGAAGGTTTTGGTAATCGACGGTGCCATGGGTACCCAGATACAGTCGATGGAAATTCCCGAGTCCGCCTGGGAAGGAATAGAGGGGTGTAACGAGCTGCTAAACGCCACCGCTCCGGATCTGATCGAAAAGATTCACGAGCGATACGCCATGGCGGGTGCCGATCTCATAAAGACGAATACATTCGGATCCATGAACTGGGTTCTGGATGAGTACGGTATCGGTGAGAGGGCTTACGAGCTGAGCAAAAAGGGGTGCGAACTGGTCAGCTCGGTTTGCAAAAGATATTCGACCGAGACAAAGCCGCGGTTTTGTCTCGGCTCCATTGGACCTGGAACGAAACTTCCTTCGCTGAAACATATCGAATATGACGAGATGTACGCCGGCTATCTTGAGATGGCCGGCGGTATGATCGACGGAGGGGTCGATATATTCTTGCTGGAGACCTGTCAGGATCCATTGCAGATAAAAGCGGCGCTTCACGCATGCGAAGATGCCGCCAAAGCTGCCGGAGTCGAGATTCCTGTAATGGTTTCGGTAACGATAGAGCTTAGCGGATCGATGCTCATAGGCACAGATGCCGCTACGATATCGACAATAATGGAGCCTTTTGACATTCTCTCTTTGGGCTTTAACTGCGGAACCGGTCCCGAGCAGGTGCAAAAGCATGTAGATACACTCTCCAGACTCTGGCACGGACCGATTTCTGTCCATGCAAACGCCGGTCTTCCGCAAAATCGCGGAGGATATACATACTATCCGATGGGTCCCGAAGAGTTCAGCGAGCTTCAAAAGAGTTTTACCGAATATGACGGCGTCACATTTCTGGGAGGCTGCTGCGGTACCACTCCGCAGCATATAAAGGCGCTCGTGGATGCGGTGGAGGGTATAGAGCCGAAGCCGGCTACAGGGAGCCAGCCCGCATCTTTGGCATCTTTGTTCAACAGTGTCGCTCTCATGCAGGAGCCTGCTCCGCTGTTGATAGGCGAGCGCTCTAACGCTACCGGATCCAAAGCCTTCAGAGAGCTTCTTTTGGCGGAGGATTACGAAGGAACGCTCACGGTAGGGCAGCAGCAGGTGCGGGCGGGAGCACACGTTCTTGATGTTTCCGTCGGTTTTGCCGGACGGGACGAGACGAAAGATATGCATGAAGTGATAAGCCTCTACGCCCAGAAGATTCCGCTGCCTCTCATGCCTGACTCCACGCAGGTAAAGGGGCTCGAGACTGCACTCAAGTGCATAGGGGGAAAGCCGATACTAAACTCCGTCAACCTCGAAGACGGTATGGAGAAGTTCGACGAGATCTGTTCGCTTGCGAAGCGTTTCGGTACGGCGCTTGTCTGTCTGACCATAGACGAGAAGGGTATGGCCAAGACGACCGAGCGCAAGCTCGAAGTAGCCGAGAGGATCTATGAGCTGGCTACGAAAAAACACGGCATAAGGGCCGATAACCTTGTATTCGACGTACTTACATTCACAGTAGGATCCGGAGACGAAGAGTATCGCGATGCGGCCGTTCAGACGATAGAAGCGATCAGAGAACTTCGCCGTCGCCACCCTGAAGTGGGTACCACTCTGGGACTCTCGAACATCTCTTTTGGACTGGACAAGGATGCCAGACCCTATCTCAATTCGGTCTTTTTGCACCACTGTATCGAAGCGGGACTCACTTCGGTCATTATAAACGTAAAACATATCATACCTATGAGCCGTATAGACGAAGAGGATAAAAAAGTGTGCGAAGATCTCCTCTTCGACAGACGCGAGAACGGCGATCCGCTTTTCAGATTTATAGAGCACTTCGGTAAAAAGGAGGCTCCGGACCAGGGTGCGGAGGATGAGGCGTACCTGAAGATGAGTGACGAGGAGAAGATCCACAAACTGCTTCTTGACGGAGACAAAGATCGTATGATTCCTCTGGTGGAAGAGGCGCGCCATCGTATAGCGCCTGAAAAAATCGTCAACGAGATCCTGATCGAGGCGATGAAGGAGGTAGGGGAGCTTTTCGGCAGCGGCCGGATGCAGCTGCCTTTTGTACTTCAGAGTGCAGAGACGATGAAGGCCGCCGTGGACCATCTAAACCCATATCTTCCGAAAAAGGAGAAGTCCAGCGATACCACTCTGGTACTCGGTACCGTAAAAGGCGATGTGCACGACGTGGGAAAGAATCTTGTCGATATAATCCTTACAAACAACGGCTTTAAAGTGGTGAATATCGGCATCAAGGCCGAGCTGGAGCAGTTTTTGGAGGCTGCGAAGGAGCATGATGCCGATGCGATAGGCTTTAGCGGTCTGTTGGTCAAGTCTACGCAGGTCATGATGGAAAATCTCGAGGCTATGGAGGAGAAAGGACTCGACATTCCTGTTCTTATGGGGGGTGCGGCTCTGACAAAGGGTTTCGTGGACGAGTACTGCAGGCCGATATACAAAGGCCCCATCTTCTACTGCAGGGACGCTTTTGACGGAGTCATAGCCATGAGCAGAATCGAGGAGGGGAACTTCGACACCCGTCTTGGAAGCGATCATCAGGAGCAAAAGGGTATTCAGGCAGAGTCAAAAGAGGAGATTGTCATCCCACCTTTTGAAGAGATACCGATGCCCTCACGTGAGGTCGAAGTTCCGGTTCCGCCGTTTTGGGGAAGGCGGGTCATGACGAAAGCCGACTTCGATCCGGCAATCGCTTTCGAGTGGCTAAACCACCGCATACTTTTCAAATCGCGCTGGGGATACCGATCCAAAGGCATGACGAAGGCAGAATATGAAAAACAGCTCGATGAGGTCGTCTGGCCCGCTTTTGAGCGTCTAAAAGAGCAGTTTCTCAAAGAGGAGCTCTTCGAGCCGACTATTCTGTACGGGTACTATCCGTGCAGAAGCGACGACAATACGCTACTGATTTTCGACGAGAGCGAAGGGTGGCACAGAGACGAAGATGCCGACCGTGAACCGCTGGAGTATGTCATGGGTCGTGCGAGAGAGCAGATGACATTTCCGAGGCAGAGAAAAAAGCCGTGGCGCTCCCTGGCCGACTATTTCCATCGCGACCGCCACGATGTCGTAGCCTTTACGACGGTAAGCGCCGGCAGCAAAATAAGCGAATATGAAAGAAAACTATATGACGAAGGCAGGTTTCACGAGTACTATCTCGTACACGGTCTCGGTGTGGAGCTGGCGGAGGCGCTGGCGGAGATAGCGCACAAACAGATAAGGCTCGATCTCGGTATCGCCGATAAAGAGGGACATACATTGAGGGACGTACAGATGCGCGCCTACCGCGGGGCACGGTACTCTCCCGGCTATCCTGCGTGTCCCGACCTGGAGACCAACCGTCCGATTTTCGATCTTTTGCGGCCGGAAGATTTCGGTATAGAGTTGAGTGAAACCTTCCAGATACACCCTGAACAGAGCACGGCGGCGATCGTGGTTTACCATCCGGAAGCTATGTACTACAGCATATGATAGAATATTTTTATACTTGTCCATACTGTTGGCAGCCTGTCTCCATACTTGTTGACGGCGCTCTGGACCGGTTCGAGGGGATCGAGGATTGCGAAGTCTGCTGCAACCCTATAGAGTTTCGGATCCTGCTCGTGGGCGGTGAAGTGGTTTCGTTCAGTGCGGTAAAGGCGTAGTAAGGGTGGAATCGAAGGTTTGGATGACGACTCTTTTGCGTTTCGATACCGATGCGTTATGTTTTCTTCGAGAAGGAGTGGCGCTTTGGCAGGTTTGAATCATATTGTTATCGGAGAGAGATGAAAAAGGCGCAAATTCAACTATATACCGGCGACGGCAAGGGAAAGACTACGGCTGCTGTCGGACTTGCGGCACGGGCATTGGGACACGGATGGAGAGTGCTTTTCGTACAGTTTATGAAAAACAGAAAGAGCGGGGAGATTGATTTTTTGGAGCTTTGCGGAGGAGAGAATTTCAAACTGCTTCGAAAATGGGACGGTACCTTTATCCTCTCCAGACCGAGCGAAGAGCAGGCGAAGATGTGCGGCGATCTCTGGAGGATGGGACTCGATACGCTTGAAAGAGAACGATACGATATGGTCGTATTCGATGAGATTACGGTAGCTTTGTCGTTCGGCCTGTTGAGCGAGAGCAGTGTCATCGAATTTCTTCGGGTAAAGCCTCTGGCGCTGGAGGTCGTTCTTACCGGACAGGGTGCGACGAAGGAGATAGTCGAAGCTTGCGATCTGGTCAGCGAGATAAGAAAGATAAAGCACTATTACGACAAGGGTATCAAGGCGAGAAAAGGGGTGGAGTATTGAGGATAGTTCCAAGAAACTATATTAGATACAAAGCGCTAAACTCCTTTTTTACCGGCGTGACGGTAGGAACTATCTTTACGATATACAGCAAACTCGAGCCTTCCGTTTTCTCTCTGGGCGGCATCGTTTTGGCTTTGGGAATGCTGGCTGTGGCGAAGTTTTACGAAAAGATTTTGAAGTTGAAGATCTTTTTTCAGATATCGCTTTTTGTCGAGCTTGTGATGCTGGTCATGGTGGTATGGTTTCTCATCGCCCCTTACGGGTATGTG
>JAMONQ010000018.1 GCA_027065635.1 Campylobacterales bacterium
CTCGTTTATGGAAATTAGAATCTAAAAGTTTGAACCACAACAAGATCTCCTGACTTTTAGCTTTTGATTTTTACATATATGGAAGGCGGTTTCATGAGAGTCATGGTAGTTGGAAGCGGGGGGCGCGAATATGCGATAGGTCGCGCTCTCCATAAAGACAGTTCGGTAGAAAAGATATATTTCGCTCCCGGAAACGGTGCTACCCCGCAGTTGGGAGAGAATGTCGATATCAGCGATTATGCGGAGCTCGCCGAATATGCGCAAAAAGAGGGGATCGATCTGACGATAGTGGGCCCCGAAGCGCCGCTTGTCGGCGGTATCGTGGATATTTTCAAGGAGCGCGGGCTCAAGATATTCGGACCATCCAAAGCGGCGGCACAGCTCGAGGGAAGCAAGATCTTCATGAAAAATTTTCTTGCAAGGCACGATATTCCTACCGCAAGGTATATAGAGACCGACAGTATCGAAGAGGCTTTCAGATTTATAGACTCTCTTCCCGTGCCTGTGGTCGTCAAGGCCGACGGGCTCTGCGCCGGAAAAGGTGTGATTATCGCTCCTACCCACGATGATGCCAAGAAGGCGGCTTCGCAGATGCTGAGCGGAAAGTCGTTTGGAGATGCCGGCAGGAAAATAGTCGTGGAGGAGTTTCTTGACGGTTATGAGCTTTCGCTGTTCGCTATCTGCGACGGAGAGAGCTTCGTAACGCTTCCTGCCGCACAGGATCACAAACGTCTGCTCGACAATGACGAAGGTCCGAATACCGGCGGGATGGGAGCGTACGCTCCTACACCGTTGATAGATGACGAGTTGTATGGAAAGATTGAAGAGAGGATCATCAAGCCCACCGTAGAGGGTATGGCGGCCGAGGGAATGCCTTTTGAAGGTGTTCTCTTCGCAGGCCTTATGATAGTCAACGGCGAGCCTTATACGCTTGAGTTCAATGTTCGGTTCGGCGATCCGGAGTGTGAAGTGCTTATGCCCCTTTTGAAGACTCCCGCCGGAGAGCTTTTCGACAAGGCCGCATCCGGGCGTCTTGGTGAACTGAATGTCGAATTTATAGACAAATATGCCGTAGGTGTGGTAATGGCCAGTAAAAACTACCCCTATAAAAGCAGTGAACCTTCCGAAATAATCGTAGACAAGATCGTCCATACGGAACTGGCCGAAAAGGCCCATATAGACTATGCCGGCGTGACTCTTGCGGACGGAAAGCTCATGGCTACTGGAGGCAGAGTACTTGTCTGTGTCGGTCTTGGAGAGTCGATCAAGGAGGCAAGGGACAATGCCTATATGCTTTGCGGACAGGTACACTTCGCCGGCAAGCAGTGCCGCAGCGATATCGCCTATCAGGCGCTTCGGGATTCATAGTGTCCGGCAACCGGGAGCTCTTCCGCCCGGAAGAGAGGGATCTAGCTCCGATCGGTAGACGGGCGATTGCCTATGCGATAGATGACCTGCTTATCAGTATGATTTTCGTGATTCTCCTTTGGGAGCCGATTTCGGCGGCGCAAAGCATGGAGCAGGTTGCCCTGATCATAAACGGCGTGTGGCTCTATATGGCCGCCGCTCAGATCATCTACCACACATGGTTTGTCTGGGAGTATGGCGCAAGCCTCGGAAAGATGGCGACAGGCATCCGGGTGGCCGATGCCGCAACACTCGCCAGGCCCGGGTTTCAGGCATCGTTCAACCGGGCGATCTTTCGTGTTGTCAGCGGAATAGTTTTTTATCTGGGGTTTGTCTGGGCGCTGTTTGATCCTATGCGTCAGACTTGGCACGATAAAACCGCTTCCACACTGGTAGTCAATGCTTAAACTTCTTCTTCCGCTTCTTTGTGCGGTTTTTCTCTTCGGTGCCGCTGAAGAGAAAAACATTCAGATCATGGCGGCCTCCGTAGATAGAGGGGGCTCTGTGATAGAGGCCTCCGGAGATGTCGTCGTATACTACAAAGAGACCATTCTGTTTGCAGATAGAGCCCTTTATGACGTGAACAGATCCGTTCTCGAGCTTTTCGGGAAGGTAGAGATGATGGAGGGGCTGGAGTTTGCGGCCTTGAGCGAGTATGTAAAGATGGACCTCAAGAGTGACAGGAGCAGCTATGGCGATATCTTCATGGTCGATCTGCAATCCTCCTTGTGGATGCGCGCAGACAGTGCAAAAAAGAGACTCGACAGGGTAAAGCTTTCGAAAGCTTTTGTATCGAGCTGCGATGTAGCCTGTCCGGACTGGCATCTGGAGTTCAGTTCGCTCGACTTCAACACCACTACAAAATGGCTCAATATATGGAATCCGGTCCTTTATATGAAAGATACCCCTTTTTTTTATCTTCCGTATCTTGGATTTTCGACCGACAAAGAGCGGCGCAGCGGACTTCTTAGGCCCTATTTCGGCATCTCCTCGAGAGACGGCTTTTTTTATACGCAGCCGATATATTTCGCTCCGAGCCCGCAATGGGATCTGGAGATCGATCCGCAAATCAGAGCGGCCAGGGGAAAGGGTCTCTACGCTACGCTTAGATTTGCGGATACACCGTATTCGCGCGGAAAGATCACCACCGGATACTTTCTCGATACGGACAGCTTCGTAAAAGAGTACAACCTGCGCAACAGGTCCCATTACGGAGTACAGGTAAACTATATCTCTCCGAGGCTCTTTGTCGATCCCGTGGAGGGAAATCATGACGGTCTGTATATCGATATTACATATCTTAGAGATCCCGACTACAAAAATCTGCAGGCATACACCACTTCCGAGCTTGTGAACAGCTCCCAGGTACAATCGAGAATAAACTACTACTTCAATACACCGAGCTACTATACAGGAGTCTACGCCAAATACTTCATAGATACCTCCCTGCCTTCAAACAGAGATACGGTCCAGAGTATTCCCGTGATTCAGCTTCACCGATATCAGGACAAGCTGTTTGGATGGAACTCCCTTCACTATTCGGCAGACTACAGGGTAAGCAGCTTCTTTACCGGGGCTGGTAAACATATGCAGTTGCAGGAGATAAACGCCCCCCTGATCTTCTATACGAGATTTTTTGACGGTTATTTGAATCTGTCGGTTTCGGAAAATCTGTACTACTCCTATATCGGATACCAGAATCTGCCTGCTGATACCCCGGAGAGCTACTACAGCTTTATCAGAAACTACCACAAGATAGATATCTACTCCGATCTTGCGAGAAGATTTGGAGAGAACTTCCATACGCTTCAGATGAGACTTACATACAACCGTCCAAGCTTCAGCAACGAAAAGGGGTATATAGATCCGAGCATCTCGGTACTGCGTTCGCCAAACGAGAACATGGTGATGAGTGCGATAAACTATCTTTATGATTCTGACGGTAAGGAGTTTTTCTACTATCGTCTTTCACAGCCGGTTCTGTATGAAAAGAGTGACCATAAATACGGTGATATAGAGCATGAGTTGAAAATAAAGTTTTTTAAAAATTATGAATTTTATAGCGATCTCTTCTATTCCTACTATCTTAAAAGAGTCTCTGGAGCAACATCGCATATAAAATACAGGAAACCCGGCTATGATATAATGTTAACCCATTTCTATAAATTTGTTAAAGAAGAAAGAACTTCCGACTTTTTTACGCTTTCGGGAAGTTACAGGAGTGACTCCGGTAACGACTGGAAGGTCAAAGTCTCTTACGACAATCTCGACAAGAGGATAAGAAGGTGGGAGACCGGAGTTCACTTTTTCAGACACTGCTGGGATCTGAGTCTCGGCATCAAGGATGAAAAAAGACCTATTCTTACCTCTGCCGGTGCCCAGTCTATCAACAACCTGGTTCTCTATTTTCAGATAAACCTGGTTCCGCTGGGCGGTTTCGAGCAGAGATTCGAACAGGAGTTTTAATAAGGATGACTATATGAAGACAGAAGCCAAAGTCGGCCTATTCGTTACGATCGGCCTGATCTTCCTCTTTTTGCTCAGCACACAGGTAAACAGGTTTCAGGGGCTGGGCAAAGAGGGGTATGACGTTCAGGCGGTCATCAACGATGCAAGCGGTCTCGAACCCCATGCAAAAGTGAAGATGAAGGGTGTCGAGATCGGGTATGTCAAAGATATCTCTCTCGCCGGAACAAAAGTTGTAGTTACACTTTTTATCTATAAGAATGCGAAAGTTCCGAGCGACTCACAGGTTCTTCTGGCACAGGAGTCGCTTCTTGGCGGAAAGTATATCAATATAATCCCGGGCCACAACCAGAGCTATTTGAGCAACAACGGCAAACTGACCAGACAAAAGCCGGTTGCCTCCATGGAGGAGATGGCTTCCTATATCGCAGATGCCGCCGAAGAGCTCAAAGGATTCATAGCCGAACTTCGAGAAACGTTCGACCCGCAAAGTCGGGAGCACTTGAGAAATACTTTCG
>JAMONQ010000019.1 GCA_027065635.1 Campylobacterales bacterium
GTTTCAGTGGGAACGATTGGTAAGTATGTCGGCAGCAAGGAGAGAGTGTGGTATGACTATCGGAAAAAGCTCGATTCATATGCGACACTCGATCTTACTGTAGGCTATCATGACCGCCGTTCTGGTTTACGGCTTCAGCTTTCGGCGAAAAATTTGTTTGATGCGACTGTAAAATACCCGTCGCCTCCTTATAATTATGATGATGATTTTACCCAGGAGGGGCGTACGGTCATGTTGACACTGACAAAGGCATTTTAAATGCGTTTTCTGGCGCTTGTCCTGATTTTTTTGCAATCATTGTGGGGATATACCTACAATGAGCTGCTTATAGATGCACAGAGCAGAATCTATCCGAAACTACTGATGCTGGAGGAAGGAATCGCAGCGAGGCATAAAGACAAACCGGTTGTTTTTACGGTGGTTTATGCACCGGAAGATGAATTTGTTGCGGAGCGGATCGTGGAGAAAATAGAGACCTATTATGACCATTCACTCGGGGGCATTCCGTTCGAGGCGGATATGGCTACTTTCGATGAAGTGGACCTGGAACTCCATTCCGATGCGTTCTATATTTTAAAGGGTGATGTTGAGGATATCAGGAAAACTGTGGAGTATGCTCTGCAGAAAAAGATTACGGTCTTTGTCTACGACTATAAGGATCTCAAAGAGGGTGCGCTTTTTGCGCTGACAATCGAACAGACGACGGTCATCTACCTTAACAGAGCCATTCTTCAAAAGGCGGGAGTTCTCTTCGCGCCTTCTCTCTACAGTATCGTGAGGTTCGTGGATGCAGAGTGAAAAAGGGTATTCACTTTCTACCAAAATCATCTTCTATGTACTGTTCGTGGCGCTGGTGGTTTTGGTCTCCATGTTCCTCGTCTTCGAACATATAGGAAAGAAGACACTATATGAAGTAGAAAGAGAGAAGGCCGATCTGATCGCCAAGATGTTCGCTCCCCAGATAGGAATCAATCTCTACCTCGGGTTTAACGACAAAGTCGACAAAGCGATCAAGCAGATTATGACCGAGAGGGATATTCTGGCCGTCTATCTCAAAAAAAACGGTGAAATCATAAGAAAACTCAAACGCCATACCACGGGGCTGAACGGGCAGGCTGAAACGTTTCAGGTTCAGGCTCCCATCTACGAGCCTGGCGGTGAAAAACAGATAGCTGTGCTGCAGCTTCACTATTCGAGTCTCCATTACCGTGAAATGGTGCAGAAGATGACGCGTCTGCTCCTGCTCTTTTTCTCCGTCGCAACGCTGCTGTTCATCGCGCTGGCTTATCAGATACGCAAACGGCTCATGCCTTTGAAAAAAGTGGCCGTAGCTCTGGCCGACTACGATGTGAAGGGTAAAGAACTGGTACTTGACTGCGACAGCGACGACAAAGAGATCAAGCTCATTATCAACGCGGTGGAAGAGATGCAGGAGAATGTAAACGCCTATGCCGAGCTTCAGGAGAATATGAAGCAGATTCTATCCAAAAAAGTCGAAGAGAAGACGGCACAGCTGTGGCAGCAGCTCTATACCGATCAGCTTACCGATCTTCCCAACAGGCGCGCTTTGATGGATGACCTTTCAAAGCAGAGCGAAGCGCTGGTCGCTATCGTCAATATAGACGATTTCACGGAGATCAACGATCTTTACGGGCACAGAGCCGGTGATATTATTCTGAAAAACTTTGCAGATACTCTCAGGGAGCTCGATGCAAACAATGCCTATAGGATTTCCGGGGATGAGTTTGTCCTTATCAAGTATGGCAAATTCTACCCGGAAGAGGCGAAGGAGTTTCTCAAGTCCGTAAGAAGCAGGATAGAAAGAACCCATTTCTATTATGAGGAGAACCGGGTCGACATACGCGTCACTATCGGTGCTACGATCGAAGAAGACCCCATGATAGAGCAGGCCGATATGGCGCTCAAAGAGGCCAGGAAACAGCGTAAGCCCATTATGATCTTCTCCTCGGAGTGGAACCTGGAGACACGATACAGAGACAATATTTACTGGATACGCCAGATAAAGAGTGCACTTTCGCATGACAGGATCGTTCCTTATGCACAGCCGCTCTACGATATCGAGGCCAAGAGAATCAAAGGGTATGAAGTGCTTGTCAGGCTTATCAAGGAGGATGGAGAGGTGGTCTCTCCCTTCAAATTTCTGCCGCTTGCACAAAAGAGCCACCAGTACCATTTTATGACGATGCGTATGATTGAAGAGAGCTGCGCCTTTTTCAAAGATAAAAAAGATCTTACCTTCTCCATCAACCTTTCGGTAGAAGATATATTGAATTCGGAGACAGTCGAGTATATCAAAGAGAGAATTATCCATCACGGTGTGGCACACCGAGTGATATTTGAGTTGTTGGAGAGTGAAAATATCGAAATATTCCCGGAAGTGGAAAGATTTGTCAGCGAGATGAAAGATCTCGGGTGCCAGATCGCAATAGACGATTTCGGTACGGGGTATTCCAACTTTTCATACCTCATAAAGCTCAAAGCCGACTATATAAAGATTGACGGCTCTTTGATCAGGAACATCCATAACGACAAAAACGCGCAGGTCATCGTCGAAGCGATCGTGGACTTTGCGAAAAAGCTGGGGATTCGCACAGTGGCGGAGTTTGTCAGCAACGAAATGATATATGACAGAGTCTGTGAACTCGGTATAGATGTGGCGCAGGGGTATTACATTCAGGAGCCTGCACCTCTTGAAGAGGTCGGGAGCGGCCCAAAATCAGATATGGTATAATAACCCTTTTTGTAATACCGTATCGGTAGATAATAAATGATTATATCAAGAAGGTGTAAATATGTTGTTCGATGATCTGGAAGATATCTTCTCCGGCGGTTCTCCCAAGGCGAAATTTTTCGATATTGTATACAATGCCAACAGGAACCTGGTAGAGGCCGAGCTTGAAAAAATGGTTGAGCGGATCTGCGTTCTCGAGGCGATGCTCGAAGAGAAAATGGGTGAAGAGGAGATAGAAGAGGAGGTTCGTAAACGCTCTTACCTTCCTTCGGAAGAGCTCGATAACTGCAAAAACAGTAAATTTATAGAGTTGACCGCAAACATTCTGACGCAGAATGAGTAGAACCTTTTTCGCGGTATTTTTCGTCCTGTTGCTTACTCCTCTTTTTGGAGCCGGCGACGGATGGGACCACTATGCGACATTCAGTCTTGAAAAAGATCAGAAGCAGACGATCGAGATACATGAAGGCAAACGCATCCATCGGCTGACGTTTCGTTGGACCCTGTATAAAAACGGGGGTCTGGTCATGCATGTAAATTACGACAAGCACAGCTACCAGCCGCTTTTGTATGCCCGCTATCGGCTCGACTCTTATAAAATCGACCTCTTTCCGAAAGCGGACGATGCCTCGAGACAAAACTTTGAGACGCCCTATGCACTCATAGCTTTCAAAGCGTTCGACGGCAAAAAGAGGAGAGCGGCTCTCGATCTTATGATAAAAGATTACGGAATGAGCGAGATTTTTTACGCGGAAGGAAAGTGAAAAAGAATGTTGGAACGTGTAGAATCAGTGATGAAAAGTTTTGTAACAGGGCTCTGTAATCAAGAGGTTTTAAAACTCTACGAAAACCTGCCTCACGGAAAAAGACTGCGTGCGAAACTGGTTTTGAAAATTGCGGGAAGCGGTGAAGAGGCGGTGCGTCTTGCCGCTATTATCGAGATGATACACGCAGCCAGCCTCCTTCATGACGATGTGATCGATGATGCCATGGTTCGCAGAGGGGTCGCTTCTCTCAATGCCACGGAAGGAAGCAAACAGGCCGTAATGATGGGCGATATACTCTATTCGAAGGGCTTTGAAGAGCTTGTGGATTTCGAGCGTCAGATAGCAAAAAAGGTTGCATCCGCCGTTACACAGCTCAGTATCGGAGAGATGATGGATGTGCGCCTCTCAAAGCGTTTCCAGCCCGACCCCGATGCCTATATGCAGATGATCTACCAAAAGACAGCTGCACTTATAGAAGCGACTGCCGCATCCGCTGCCATGCTTGCCGGCAAAGAGGCGCATATCTATGCCGTCTACGGCAGAAACCTCGGCATCGCTTTTCAGATCGTGGATGATATACTCGATATTTCACAAAGCAGTGAACAGCTCGGAAAGCCTGCGATGCACGATTTCGAAGAGGGTAAAACGACACTTCCGTATATCTATCTTTACGAAGCGCTCGACAAGGATGGGAAAGAGCGTTTGATATCTCTTCACGGAAAGAGACTCGATGATGACGAGAAGGAGTGGATAAAAGCGGCGATGGAGGAGAGCGGGGCACTGCAAAAAGCATATATGTATGCCAGGGAGCTTGGGGATGAAGCGGTCTCCTTGATGCAGGGAGTCGGTGAGACCTCTTTGGCCGATATCGTCACAGCTATGATTGAGAGGGATTTTTGATGCAGTATGTAGTAGTCAGCTTTTCACACAAAAATACCGATATCGAAGTCAGAGAGAAACTGGCTTTCCCGGATGATGAAGAGAAGAGAAAGGCGCTTTCGAGCCTGCTGAAGACCGAAGGGGTCAACGAAGCGGTTCTTCTGTCTACCTGCAACAGGGTCGAATTTTTGGCAAGTACTTCCAACCCCTCCGCCGCCCTGCACGCAATATTTGAAATTCTCCATCTTCACAGCGGTCTCTCGATAGAGGAGTTGGAAGGGCGGGCCGATATCTATGAAGACGAGGGGGCCGTACACCACGTCTTTTCCGTCGCATCCTCCCTCGACAGCCTTGTCGTCGGAGAGACCCAGATCGCCGGCCAGCTGAAAGATGCATTCAGATTTGCCTTCGAAAACAACTTCTGTTCGCAGAAGATCTCCAGGCTGATCCACTATGCGTTCAAATGCGCTGCCGATGTCCGTAATACGACAGAAATTTCCAAAAACCCGGTCTCGGTCGCCGGTGCCGCCGTTTCACAGGCGAAAGAGGTGATGGGCGGCAACCTCGGAGGTTTTACCGGGCTGGTCGTAGGGGCCGGTGAGATGAGTGAGATCGTAGCGAAACACCTTGTCGCCAACGGCTGCAACGTCATCATTTTCAACCGTTCCATGGAGAATGCGAAGAAGATCGCCGATGCGATAAAAGATCATGTCGATATCGAACCGTTTCACGCTCTCGGCGACTATATCAACCGTTACAGGCTTCTTTTTACGGCGACCGGTGCACCGCACCAGGTCATTACGCAGAGTATGGTGGAGCCGACATCGTTCGAGAGACACTGGTTCGACCTGGCGGTTCCGAGAGACATAGAGGATATAGACGATATATCGGTGAATATCTATGCGGTAGATGATCTGAAAGAGATCGTAGACAGCAACCTCGCGCTGAGAAAAGAGCAGGCACGAAAAGCTTACGAAATCGTTGGCCGGTATACGATAGAGTTTTTCAAATGGCTTCAAACCCTGATGATCGATCCGCTTATAAAAGATGTAAGAGAGCAGGCGCGCAGAGCCGCTATGGCGGAGATAGAACGGGCGGTCAAAAAGGGCTTCATCCCTCCGGAGACGCAGAAAAATGTCGAAAAGCTTGTCCACAATGCATTCAACAAGTTCCTGCATACGCCGACAAAACAGCTCAGAGATGTCGCCGAGCAGCCTCGTGCCGATACGATCATCGAGGCGATGAAATATATCTTCAAGACCGATGCAGAGGTGAAGATGGTCGATAAATACAAGTGTGAATTCGTAATGAAGGATGATATAAGATGAGGTTTTCAAAACTGCTGATCCCCACGCTGAAAGAGGCGCCGAAAGATGCCGTGCTTCCAAGCCATATCTATCTGGTAAGAGGAGGGTTTATCTTTCAGGTCGCCAGCGGCATCTACGATTTTCTTCCTTTGGGCAAAAGAGTTTTGGATAAGGTCAGGGCCATCGTGAAAGAGGAGCTCGATGCCGCGGGCTGCCAGGAGGTCCAACTCGGTTTCGTCACCCCTGCTGAGCTCTGGAAAAAGAGCGGGCGCTATGAAAAATACGGGGCCGAACTTCTGCGTTTCGAGGACAGAAAAGGGAACGAATTCGTCCTGGGACCGACACACGAAGAGATGATGGTGGAGCTTGCGGGGCAGTTCGTGAACAGCTACAAGCAGCTCCCTTTGAATCTCTACCAGATCAACCTGAAGTTCCGGGACGAAGCGCGGCCCCGTTTCGGCCTGATGAGGGGGCGTGAATTTATCATGAAAGACGGCTACAGCTTCCATGCCGACCGGGAGGATATGGTGCGGGAGTTCGAGCTGATGGAGACGACCTATCGAAAGATTTTCACCCGTATGGGGCTTGATTTCCGGGTGGTCGAGGCCGACAGCGGAGCCATCGGAGGCGAAGGCAGCAAAGAGTTCATGGTGCTGGCCGACAGCGGTGAAGACACCATCGTGGTCTGCGATGGCTGCGACTACGCCGCCAATATCGAAGCGGCCAGGCGCTCGGAGAGCGAGGATGTTCCGGAGGCCCCCGAAGCGGACCTGACGAAGTTTCATACTCCGGGGGTGACTTCGATAGAGGAGCTGGCGCACTTTTTTCATGTAGACCCTTACTATCTGCTCAAATGTGTCGCCAAAAAAGCTCTCTATGACGAGGGCAGAAGTGAGATCGTCCTCTTTTTCCTCAGAGGAAGCGACGAGTTGCAGGAGACCAAGGCGGCGAACAGCGTAGGCGCCAACGAACTGGAGGACGCGACGGAGGAGGAGCTCGAAGCCGCGGGTCTCGTTCCGGGATATATGGGGCCGGTCTCTATCATGCGAAACGAACCGGAAGAGGGCAAAGCACCGTTTTCGGCACTTGTGGCCGATCTTGGTGTTCCGATGATTTTCGACAACTCCCTGAAGGGAGCGAAGCAGATGATCTGCGGGGCCAACGAACCGGACTATCACATAGTCGGTGCAGATCTGGATATTTTGAACGAAGAGAAGTTCGCCGATCTCGTGCAGGTGAAAGAGGGTGACATCTGTGCAAAATGCGGCGGCAGGCTCTCCTATACAAAAGGGATTGAAGTGGGGCATATCTTCCAGCTCGGTACCCGCTACTCCGAGCCGCTCGGGGCCAGCTTCCTCGACAGGGACGGCAAATCGAAGCCTTTTGTCATGGGGACATACGGTATCGGTGTGAGCCGGCTTCTGGCAGCGGTTATAGAGCAGCACCACGATGACAAAGGCTCCATCTGGCCTGCGAGTGTCGCACCTTTTGAAGCGGTGGTCGTTGTAGGAAATGTCAAAGACGAGGCACAGCTTTCTGCCGGAGAGAAGATCTACGAAGCGCTGAAGGCAAAAGGGGTCGATGTCCTCCTGGACGACAGGCCTGAGCGGTTCGGATTCAAAATGAAAGATTTTGAGCTTATCGGTTTTCCGTATGCAGTGGTCGTGGGCAAGAGGTTGTCTGAGGGTAAAGTGGAGATAGTGGCGCGTGCCGGGCTGAACCGGACAGAGGCGGATACAGAGGAGGCGGCAGAGAGAGTCGCCAAACTGCTGGGATGATCTATTTTCTTATCTACCTCTTTCTGGAGATATTCGTATCGGTAGAGATATCGGCAGCCATCGGGCCGTTTTGGACCTTTATCGAGGTGATCGTGAGCGCCCTGGCCGGTTTGCTCCTGTTAACGAATTTCCGTTATACTTTTTCCGAAAATATGCGTGCCATGATGGCAGGGGAGATCACCCCGGAATCTTTTCAGAAACAGAACCTCGCGGCGCTCGTAGGGGCGATATTGCTGATCGTTCCGGGTTTTTTTACCGATATCGTCGGGCTGTTGCTCCAGTTTGGTATCTTTTCCGGTTTTATCGCGAGAAGATTTTTTGCAAAGAGCCGTCCGGTAAGAGGACCTGAAATGGAGAGTGAAAATGAGTTCAAAAAAGGAGAGTGTGATGTCATTGATGTTGAGATTGTTGACCATCCTGATCATAGGAAGTAGTCTCGCAATCGCCGGGGGCGACACCGATGTCGTCAATTATGTCAAAAAGAGGCTCATGCAGAACAAAGGGCTGAAGATAAACAGCATCAAGGTGGCCGAAAAGCTTCCGATACCGGGTGTCAAGGGGTGGTCCGCCTATGTGGTCGAAGCGAACCTCGAGCTTACACGCGGAAAGGATACAAGAAAAATCGATTTTGAGACGATTCTTTTTGTAAGCAAAAATCTGATGACTGCGGAGCTTATCGACCGAAAAACCGGCAGGAGCATCCGTTCGATACTGCAGCCGAAACTTCCGGCCGATATCTATGCGCACTCCCATCTTCTTTACGGAAATCCCAATGCGAAACACAAGCTGATTCTTTTTTCGGATCCGCTCTGCCCCTTTTGCAGGATGTATGTGCCTGAGCTGCTCAAAGCGGTGAAGCAGAATCCGGACAAAATCGCACTCTTTTATTACCATCTGCCGCTCAGTGCGATCCACCCGGCATCCGATACGCTGGTACGGGTGATGGAGGTAGCGAAGCTTCGCGGAAAAAAAGAGATAGTAGACAAACTCTACAAAATCGATATCGACCCTGAGTTGAAAGATGAAAAAAAGATACTGAAAATTGTGGAAAAAGAGACCGGTATGAAGATCACCCCCGAGCAGCTGCATGACAAGAGAATCGAAAAAGTGATTCTTCATGACCGGATCACGGCAAGAAAAATGCTCGTGACCGGTACTCCCACCGTTTTTGCCGACGGCAAGAAAGATGTGACGAGAGAAAAATACAAATCATTCATAAAGAAGTAGGAATATGGAAAAACTTATTATTGCAACACGTGGTAGCCAGCTTGCGCTTTGGCAGGCTGAGTATGTAAAGTCTGAGCTTGAAAAAGCGTTTCCCGAGATGAAGATAGAGTTCGAAGTCGTCACTTCTACCGGAGACAAGATACTCGACAAGCCCCTTGCACTGATCGGCGGCAAAGGGCTCTTCACGAAAGAGATCGAAGATGTGATGCTGGCGGGCAAAGCCCACCTTGCGGTGCACAGTCTCAAAGATGTTCCGACCCATATGCCCGAAGGGCTGACACTTGCGGCGATTACGAAGCGGGACGATATCAGGGACTGCTTTCTTTCACACAAATATAAAAACATAGAGGATCTACCTGAAGGTGCCGTCGTAGGGACTACGAGCCTGCGCCGCCAGATGCAGCTGAGAGCGATCCGCCCCGATTTGAAAATAAAAAATCTCCGCGGAAATGTCAACACCCGCCTCAGAAAGCTTGCGGAAGGGGAGTATGACGCGATTATTCTTGCGTATGTGGGAATGAAGCGGCTCGGGCTGCTCGAAGGTGTTCCCTACCACGATCCGATAGATGACAATGTCATGATCCCGCCTTCGGGCCAGGCCTCTTTGGGTATCGAGATCATCGATGACGAAGAGGTGGCCAAAGTAGCGGCAGTGCTGAATGATGAGGATTCGGCACTTGCCGCCAAGATCGAGCGCGATTTTGTAGGACGCCTCGAAGGGAGCTGCCAGGTACCGATAGCGGTCAATGCCAAAGTCTTCCCCGACAGGGTACTGGTCAGGGCCATGGTCGGGCTTCCTGACGGTACGGAGATACTGAAAGAGGTCATCGACACACCGAGAGCCGAAGCCGAAGATATCGGAGTACGACTCGCCGATATCATGATAGAGGCCGGCGCGAAAGAGCTGCTTCAAAGAGCGGAAGCTATGGCATTCAAAGAGGAGCGCTGCGAACGCTTCTGACAGGGGAAGAGGGCACTCGCCCTCTTCTATCGTGCAAATATAAACTACTATAAACCCTTTCTGCCTGATCCACAAAAAAGTTATATAATTTTCTATTATCAACTATTTTGGAGAGGGCATCATGAAGCGTACTGTGAAAATTCTCTTGTCGACGATAGCGGGGGCGGGCATACTGCTTGTTTTATCAGGGTGCAACAAAACGGAGCTTGCAGAAGCTGAAGAAAACCAGACGATTTCCAGCCCCCAGGTACAGCGGTATGAGTGTCTGCATACCGGTTCCGGCAGAGACATTACTGTCGGACCTTCCCAAAGATACGCCTCCATTTCCGATGTCCCGTGGGAGACTCTCGGGCCGGGTGATACGGTACGGATTTTCTACCGTGAGGAGCCTTATAGAGAGAAGATCGTCATAAGCGGTGACGGAACCGAAGAGGAGCCAATCAGGATTTGCGGTGTCAGGGGGCCGAACGGTGAGAGGCCCGTTCTCGACGGCGACATGGCGAAAAACGATCCCGATGACCAATCCGCATACGGCAGTTACCGGCCGATGGAGGGGCTTGCTATGGTTTTGCTCTGGAACAGAGACTTCGACCGGAAAGTGCACAACATCGTGATAGAGGGCCTGCATATAAAAAATGCCAAAAAAACGTTTGATTACAGGCGTATGGACGGCTCGTTGGATCGATATGAAGAGGGTGCAGCCTGTATCCGGGTCCAGGCGGGGGACAATATTGTCATCAGAGACAACGAGCTCGAAAATTGCGGCAACGGTATTTTTACCATGTCACAGGAGTATAACGAGGCGAGCCTTACAAGAAACATTCTTATCGAAGGAAACTATCTGCACGGGCATGGGGAGGCCGGAAGCTATCTCCAACACGCTCTTTATATCCAGTCTATCGGTGCCATCTACCAGTTCAACCGTTTCGGACCGAATACACCCGGCTCTTTGGGTGCAACGCTGAAAGAGAGAGTGGCCGGATCGGTCATACGTTACAACTGGTTCGAGAGCGGAAGCAGTCGGGTACTGGATCTTGTAGAGGTGGAGGATGCCGCTTCGTGGTATATCGTGGATGAGTACCTCAAATCACTTGGCGGTGCCCGGCCCGATCCGGACAGACTGGAAAAAGTGCGGGCGGCGGAAGCGGCTTACCGGAAAACCTATGTCTATGGAAACTTCATCGACCATGTCGGAAGCAAAACGATTGCGAGCTCCTTGATACACTACGGCTATGACAATGACCCGGCGCTTGCGCGCAAAGGAACACTCTACTTTTTCAACAATACGATGTCTATCCGCCAGGATAGGAGCGACAGCTGGAGATTGCGGCTTTTCGATATCTATCTCTATGATGAAACCAAAGGGACTCCCGCCGAGGAGAGGGTGGAGCTGTTCAACAATATCATCTACTTCACAAACGAAACGGCAGGGAGTGAAGCGGCCTATCTGTGTCTCGGACGTGCAAGCGGAACCATCGATCTGGGTGTCAACTGGATCAGCGACGACTGGAACGGTTCCGAGGCGATGGGTGAATGTTACCCTTATGCAGGTGAAAGTCCGGTAGTCAACGGCGTCTCGAACCTGATAGATACCTCTTCGGCGGAAGCGCCTATAGATATCACCACACTGCTGCCAGTCGATACGCCGCAGGTACGGGGCAGGGCACAGGCGATGCCTTCGGAGATAGATGCGAAATACAGCGTCCGCTACACTTATGTGCCCCACCAAAAAGGTGAGCCGCGAAGCTCCGTGAACGACCTCGGCGCCGCCGAGCTTCCTTAGAGAAGCCATCTCAAAAATCCCCATAGGCGGGAGTGAGAGGGAAAAGGTGCGATGACGAGGCGAAA
>JAMONQ010000020.1 GCA_027065635.1 Campylobacterales bacterium
CCGGCTGCATAATATTTGGCTAGACGCAGGTTGAGTTGAAGAGCTCTGAATGCCACTATTATGAAGATTGGAATCACAGAAAGGAATATTAATAGAGATATTTTCAAAGTTGGGGAAAAAAATGCGAATAGTGTATAAAAAGGCATGTATTTTAAAAATTTGTCCAGTAGCGGCATATATTTACCGGTATCCAGGAAGTGTCGAGTAAAATTCGATATTGTTAACATCAACAGAGTCATAAGTATATTGAAAAACATAAGTGACATACTTGGTGCATTGAAGTAGAGCTCGGAGATATGTGTATAATACATTTGATGTGTTATGACCGTAAGCAGGTAGCCGCAATACCAGAAATAGGCGATATCTTTGGTAAAGATAAAAATAAAGAAATTATAGATCAGCAGTGCTCCCATAGCGCCAAAGAAGAGACCGAGCAGAAGATGCCTTGTATTTTCATGTTTCACGTAGTTTGAAGGCTGCCACAGTATCGGGGCGGCATTGAGAGAGAAATGCGGTGCGCGGAACGCGAGATAGACGGTTTTGGTCTCATGAGGATTCCAGTGAAGCTTGAAATAGGGATTGATGGCGTCGAGTACAACGCCTATATACCTGCTTCCCGATATCTGCCTCTTTCCGTCAGCATAGAGTGTGACATACTCCGTTCTGGGATTGTCGGTTTCAAGCACTCTCATGACGCTTTTGTTCAGAGGATTTTCAAGGCGGCATTTGATCCAGAGGGTCGTTTGGTTCCTGAAGCCGAGCGAGAGGCTCTTTTTAGTGCTTTTTTTCCATGCCGAATCGGCTATGTTTTCCACAGCGTCGAGCGAGTCTGCCCCTTCCAGGGTCAGGTACTCGCACTGCGGCAGAAGGTCGATTCTTTCAGGAGTGATATCTACGGCACCGAAAAGAGCGGTTGAAAAAACGAAAAGAGTGATAAAAAGTCGTATCATCGGCATATTTTATCGTAAAACGACCGGTATGCCGATAGCGTCAGCTCTCAATCCTGCAAAATCCACTCATAAAACGGCAGCGCTTTGACTCCGCTCTTTTCGAAAGTGAATTCAAAACTGTTCGCTATAGTCAATACGGTGATATCCCTGATTTCGTAACGCTCGATCTCATCGATGAGGCGGGAGATTTTTGCGGCTGCCTTCTCCTGGGTGGCAAATGGTGAAAGCAGAACGGCTCTTTTTGAAGCTGGGTCGAAAAGATCCAGCTTGTCGGTATAGAGAGGCTCCTCTCCTCTTTTTCGCATCCGGGTCGCCGCAAGGCAGTATAGCTGTCCCATAAGAGATTTTTCGAAGTGCATCGATGCGGGCATGGCAAAATCGTAGAAGAGGACCCTTTTGGGAGCTCTTGGCTGATCGTATTTGGGCAGCCATGAGATGATGCGGCGCTCCTGAAATGCTTGAAGTCTGCTGTAGAGCCAGTCTTTCGACAGCTTATGCTCTTTTTTGATGATACCGTAGAGTTGATGCGCAGTGAGCGGTTTTCCCTGGTAGCGTGAGAGATATTTAAAGAGCAGAAGCTCGTTTGCAAGAGGAAAGATAGCGCGTATATTCTCATGCAATGCGAGAGTCAGAAGCGATTCATGCACGCCGGTCATAGCCGGCAGCGAGCCGGTGCGAAGATAGTGGGAAAAGGAGTGTTCGAGGTGGATATGCCGCTTCTCGAAAGCGAGATACTCCTCAAAGTCCAGCGGACCCAGCTCGAGCAGAGGCATCATGGGATTGTCGGTATAGGGAGATTCACTCACAAGAATCGTCTGACGGCACCTGGGCATGGGGATCGAGCCGTCATAGTGGTCGATGACGACGGTCTCTATGCGGTTGTCATCTATAAATCTCTGCAGTTGTGACTGAAGCTCTTTCCGTTCGAGCCTGAGATCTCTGAGGTCTACATAGAGACGCTTTTTTTTCGGTATGCCGGAAAGATAGTCCAGCACCAGCCAGGTCTTTCCGGTTTTTGGCGCTCCGTAGAGGTTCAGTGTATGTGACGGAATCTCCGTTTTTCTCTCAATGAACCCCACCGCTTTCGGTATCGACTCATAGAATGCTTCAAGCTGCTGCAATCAATCTTCCTTCCGGTTGCGGGTGTCACACGGCAACCTCTCAAATGGTTTCCTTTCAAAAAGGAAATAAATTTAGGGTATTGTAGCACAAAAGCCCCGAAAAATCTTGAATTTACAAAAACTTTTAAGTATAATCTTGGCTCCAAAAAGCGTTGGTGGATGAAAATCTGCATGCCAACAAGTTCTTTTAAGGGAAAACCTATGGAAAAAATTCGACTTAAACTCAAAGCGTACGATCATCGTGTGCTTGATCGGTCAGTTGCTGCAATCGTTGAAGCAGTCAAGCGAACGGGTGCCGAAATTCGCGGCCCGATTCCAATGCCTACAAAGATCCGGCGCTATACGGTGCTCAGATCGCCTCACGTCAACAAAGATTCTCGCGAACAGTTCGAAATCAGAATGCACGGACGCATGATAGACATCGTCTCTGCGACACCTGACACGATCGATTCGCTGATGAAACTCGATCTTGCACCCGAAGTAGACGTCGAAGTACGCTCTATGGGCAACAAGGGGTAACGGATGGAATTCATCGTAGAAAAAATCGGAATGAGCCGAACGATCAGCGTACCGAGCGTACCTGTAACGCTTCTGAAGGTACAGGATGTCAAAGTATGTGAAGTGACCGAAGACGGGCGTGCGATTGTCGCATATCCCAGCGGTAAAAAACGCAACAAAGCGATAGAGGGTCAGCAGAAAAAATATGGACTCAGTGCGGAGTACAATCGCTTTGCCACTCTGAAAGTCGCCAATGCTGAAGCGGGTGACCTGGACCTCGCTCCGCTTGCCGAAGCGAAAAAGGTAAAGACGACGTTCACAACGAAAGGACGCGGTTTTACAGGTGTTATGAAACGATGGAACTTCGCCGGCGGCCCGAAAAGCCACGGTTCCCGTTTTCACAGAGCCCCCGGTTCCATAGGTAACTGCGAATGGCCCGGACGTGTACAGCCGGGACAGAAGATGCCGGGACAGTACGGCAACACGAAGGTAACAGTTAAAAATGAGATCGTATCGTTCGATCCCGAGAACAAGATCCTTGTCGTAAAAGGTGCGGTTCCGGGACCAAACGGAGCGATGGGTCGAGTAAGGATTTCTAAATGAGCACGGCAGTAGTTTTAAATGAAAACCTGGAAAAAACAGGGGATGCAGAGGTTCCGGCGAGCTTTCTTGAAGCCAGTCCGCACAACCTCTATATATATGTAAAGTCGTATCAGGCGGCGCTGCGTTCCAATACGGCACACAGCAAAAACCGCTCCGCAGTCAGCGGCGGCGGCAAAAAACCGTGGGCCCAAAAAGGGCGCGGCGGTGCCCGTGCGGGATCTATACGCTCACCTCTTTTTGTCGGCGGCGGCGCGGCTTTCGGACCGAAAGCCAACCGCAACTACGACCAGAAGGTGAACAAAAAGCAGAAGCGTCTCGCTTTGATGCACGCTCTTGCTGAAAAAGCTGCCAACGGCAAGCTCTACATCGTCGATACTATCGAAGTGGCAAGCGGAAAGACCAAAGACGCTGCAGCGATGATGAACAAGCTTGGCGAGCGTGATGCGCTGTGGGTCAAGTCTCTGATCGACGACAAGACCTACATGGCATTTAGAAATCTTCCGAACTGTTATTTGATCGAAGAGAATGAACTCAACGGCTATCTGGCAGCAGCGTACCGCGCAGTTGTTATCGAAAAAGCGGTTTGGGAAAATCTGACGAAAGAGGGCTAAGATGGCAGATATTACAGACATCAAATCGATACTCTACACTGAAAAGACTCTGGGTCTTCAGGAAGAGGGAATCATCGTGGTGCAGACATCACCGAAGGTAACGAAGAATCAGCTCAAAGCGATCTTCAAAGAGTACTTCGGCGTCAACCCGGTCAAAGTCAACTCGCTTCGCCAGAGCGGTAAAGTAAAACGTTTCCGCGGTAAAGAGGGCAAGCGTGTAGATTTCAAAAAGTTCTATGTGAAGCTCCCAGAGGGTGCCAACATCGAGAGCTTGAGTGCGTAAGGAATAGAAGATGGCAATAAAAACATATAAACCGTATACTCCGAGCCGCCGCTACATGAGCGGAGTGGACAGCTCAGATATAACGTCGAAGCCGACCGTTCGCAAGCTTCTCAAAAAGCTGCCTGCAAAAGCGGGACGCAACAATCGCGGACGCATCACTTCCCGTCATAAGGAAGCGGGCGCCAAAAAGCTCTACCGCATCATCGATTTCAAGCGCAACAAGTTTGGTATCGAGGGTACTGTGGCGACGATCGAGTACGATCCGTATAGAAACTGCCGTATCTGTCTTGTCAGTTATGCAGACG
>JAMONQ010000021.1 GCA_027065635.1 Campylobacterales bacterium
AGTGCATCGAGTTTCATTTCAAGATGTTTGCGCGCACTCCACGAAAGGTTGTATCCCTCTTCGGTTTTTCGAGCCATATCGGCTCTCCTGGCCAGCTCGCCTCTTACTTTGCTTATCCCCTTTTGAATAGCGGCCTTGTCGGCAAAGCCATTGAAGAAGTTATAGCTGATTACAGCCATGACATTTGTCTGCTCCACATGGCCGAAGCTGTATCCTCCGTTGTTGTAGTTCCATGACGTACCGGCCCGGATATCGAGCTTTGGATAGTATCTGCTCTTTTTCTCCAGATAATCCTCCTGCGCAACTTTGATATTGTATCTTTGCACAAGCAGTGTCGGATTGTTGTCAAGAGCCACATCTCTTCCCTCTTCATAACTCTTTGGGAGATTCAAAGAGAGTCGCGGCACTTCGAGCTCTGCCGGGGCGACACTATCGCCGTATACATATTTGAACTGATAGAGTGCATCCTCCAGATTGTTGCGCTGCACGATCCTGTTTGACCTGGCCAGCGCCAACGAAGCAGCAGCCTTCTCCATCTCCGACTTGGTGGTCAGTCCGCTCTTGTAGAGCTTGTTCACCTTGTTGAATATCTCCTCGTTTATCTTTATATTCTCGTCGGCAATCTTTAGAAGTTCTCTGTTTTTAATCACCTCTATATAGCTTCCTACAAGAGAATACCCGACATCGTGAACACTCTCGATATAGTTGTATGCGGCGGCAAGCCTTCTTGCTTTTTGCGTACCGATCTGATGAGTGGTGCTCCAGCCGTTGAAAAGATTTTGTGTCAAAACGAGAGTGTTTTCAAAAACGGCATAATCCTGCCAGCCGTTTGTGTCGAACTCCCTCTTTCCCCACTCGTAGCCTATCGATCCCTGATAATCCAGCTTCGGAAGCCAGCCGCTCTTGGCCGTAACCACATCCTCGCGTACAGCGTTATAGTTTTTAAGCCTCTCCTTTATTACCGGATTTGTCTCTATCGTGGTAAGCATAGCCTCTTGCAGCGTCAAAGCCCATAGACCCTGACCGGCCAAAACGGCACCCACCAAACAGAGCTTGGCAGCAAAATTCATTTCCCCTCTCCTTTTTCACTTAAGTTATTTACAAGAGTTCTTTTCTGTAAACGCGCTATTTTAATACAAAAAAGATTAAATTACCAAAAACAACATCTTATATTATCAGTACACATTGTCACTGCGGTGTCACTGCTTCTGCCGGGAGGAACAAAATATGCTTGAGTCCAGTATGAACAAATCGCACGACTACGACAAGATTCTAACCCGCCTTACCACCATATTGAGAAGATTGTATGAAGGTGACTCTCTCGGTGTCACGGAGCTGGCCGAAGAGTTCAATGTCTCGACCAAGACGATCCAAAGAGATTTCAATGAGCGCCTGATCCGTTTTCCCATCGAAAAAGAGGGCAGAAGATGGAGAATGAAGCCTGGATTCAGGATTGAAAAAGTCCAGGATCTCGATAACCTGCTTGTACTCGAGATTCTTGAGACGATCGCTCGCGGAATAGGCAGCGAGTTCGCTCTAAAATCGGACAAGCTATTCTCAAAACTAAAAAACGGATCGCAAGTTCCGATACACTCATATGTAAGTTTCGAGGATATCTCCGGCCACGCCGCACTTTTCAAACTCATCGAGCGCGCAATCACGGAGCGAAGGATGCTTCGTTTTAACTACCACGGCAAACAGCGCACGGTGCACCCCTACCGTATAGTAAATTTCGAAGGCTACTGGTATCTTCTGGCCAAGGATGACGAAGTTGTAAAGAAGTTTTATGCTCTGGAGATAGAAGAGCCGTCTATTATCGATCGAAACTTCAGACCCGATACGAAACTTGCCGACCTGATGAAGGGTGCCCTCAATGCCTGGTTCGATCCGAACAACGAACCTTTCGAAATTCATCTTCTGGCAAAAAAGGAGATCGTCAAATACCTCGAACGCAGGCCTCTGAGCCCGTGGCAGACTATAGTCACACAGCATCGAAACGGTGATATAGAGATAACTTTGAAAGTTACGAGCATCAAAGAGGCTCTGCCGCTATTGAGAGCGTGGATGCCGGATTTGGCCGTCATATCGCCGCCGTCTCTCAAAAAAGCGTTTGAAAAGGAACTAAAAAAGGCATGGCAGTTTCAAACCGGACACGAGGAGTTCTAAACCGCATCCCATAATAGCTCCATCTCAAACAAAGGAGATGGAAATGGACAAGGTTCCAAATCGAAATCTGTTGATATGGGCAGCCTGTGCAGGCGGTTTTTTACTCCCATGGCTCTTTCTACCGATCGCCATAATCGGCGCCGCTGCGATATTCAGAGAGTTTAAAAGCGAGTATGAGGAGGTTTGGCTCCACTGGATAGAGAAGCTAAAAAGAGTAAAAACCGAAAAAAACAGACACCTTTGCACCGATACGCAGCACCCCATGCTCAAACCTATGGCTGAAATGGTATAATGAAATCGACATCCGCATAGCCGGACCTATCAATCAGCATAAAGGTAACGCCGGAATGGAAGAGAGATTTTTCAGACGACTCTTTGCTTTGACTTTCGCACTGATGACTCTGATGCTCTTTTGGCAGACACTGCCTCTGATCGAGCAGTTTGTTGTAGCGCAGCAGGCCCAGCCGCGCCCTGTCACTCCCAGAGGAAATCTCGCCGAGGACGAAAAAGCCACGATAGAGCTTTTCGAAAAAACCAAGGACTCTGTCGTATACATCGCCACATCGAGGGCCGTCATAGATCCCTGGTCACGCAATATCTACAATATCCCCAAAGGTACCGGTTCAGGATTTGTCTGGGACGAAACGGGACATATTGTTACAAACTATCATGTCATATCCGGCGCCAGTGAAGCGAGGGTGAGACTGAGCGACGGAAGAGATTATCATGCCGTGCTTATCGGAGCTTCACCCAGACACGACCTGGCGGTGCTGCGAATCAGCGTGCCGGTCAAAAGACCGAAACCAGTCACTATAGGAACAAGCCACGATCTGAAAGTGGGACAAAAGACATTCGCCATCGGCAACCCTTTCGGCCTCGACTGGACTCTCACGACAGGTATAGTATCCGCTCTTGACCGCTCAATGACCGAATCGAACGGCGCTATCATACGCAACCTCATCCAGACGGACGCCGCTATCAATCCAGGCAACTCCGGCGGTCCTCTACTCGATAGCGCCGGCAGACTCATCGGCGTCAATACCGCTATATTCAGTCCTTCGGGCGCCTATGCCGGCATAGGATTCGCCATTCCGGTCGATACGGTAAACAGAATCGTCCCGCAGCTAATCGCCAACGGCCGCTATCTCGAACCATCCTTGGGAGTCGAAACGGACGACCGGTTAAACCGCCTGGCAAAAGCGAGGCTCGGCTTCGACGGAGTCATGGTGCTTCGGACTCTGCCCGGAAGTTCCGCGCAGAAGGCGGGACTCAAAGGTATCACCATCTATCCGGACGGTTCGTTCGATCCGGGCGACATCATCCTCTCCATAGACAAAAAACCGGTACACTCGACCAGAGATATCGATGATATTCTCGATACACACCAGGTCGGTGACACCGTTACCGTAGAGATCGCACGAGAGGGCAGAGTCCTGAAAAAAGAGATAATGCTCGAACCGATCCAGGAGGGGTAAAAAATGCTTCTTTACATTCACGGATTCGCAAGCAGCGGCAGAGGAGCGAAAGCGCTCACGATGCGGCAGCGTTTCAAAAATGTTCTTCTTGCTCCCTCTCTCTCCTACGTTCCGGAGCTGGCCGTAGATACACTAAGCTCCATTATAAAAAAATCTCTTCCAAACGAGCCGGTAGGCCTGATAGGCTCATCGCTTGGAGGCTACTATGCAATCTATCTATCAGAACTCTACTGCATTCCGGCCATATTGATAAATCCATCCACAAAGCCTTACGAAACTCTCGCTTCCTGCACTCCGGAGGCTGTCAATTTCTACGATTTGAGCTCCTTTGAATGGAACGAAAGATATATAAAACAGTTAAAACGATTCGATACGAAAAATATCACACATCCCGAAAACTTTCTGCTGATGCTCCAGACCGGAGACGAAACTCTCGACTATCGCATAGCGCTAAACAAACTAAAAGGCGCCGAAACGATACTCGAAGAGGGAGGATCCCACGCTTTCGACGGCTTTGAAAACCATCTCGACACGATAGAAAACTTTTTTGTCTCAAAGGATATACTTTGCAAGCGAACCTCATAGCCCAGATAAAAAAACTTCCACAAAAATCGAAAGAGAGGCTGCGCCTGAAACTCAGGGAAAAAGCGATCTTGCGGACAAGAGCCAGACTCATCGAAAACAGGGTGGATATAGACGAGTTGAGCGATGAAGAGCTTGAAGTGATCATAAAAGATGAAGAGGACAAACTTATGGACGAGTACAAAACCAAAGGGCTGATCGCCCTTCTGGCGCTGCTTGGAATATCCTGGATATAGGAGGCCTCTTTGTACCACTACCTCAAATGGGCGGCACTTTCACTCTTTATAAAAAGAAATATGCGCTACCTGATTTTCATAGCCGTATCGCTGGCGGGCATCTATGTAAGCGACGCTCTATATCAGGATATGGCCGATTATTTGCTAAAAACGAATCAAACCGACAAGATAGCCAAATATCTTTTGATGAAATGGGCTGCGGTTTCGTTTTTCATCGCCCTTGTAATCTGGTCGATCATGCGTCTTGGATTCGCAAACGCTCAAAAGAGTAAAAAAAGAGAAGATGATCGGAGAAAAAGCAGTGATCCGTATCTTGAAAGACTCGAAAAGTTCAAAAATATCGAAAAACTGAAATCGAGATCCGACCTGCTCATATCCTCACACAAAAAAGATACCGGTGACTCCGGTACCAAAAGCTAATCTCTTACGATCTTCCACTCCCAAAGCGCCCGATTTCTTACACTTTTTACAGGTTTGCCCACTGCATTGTCACTAAAGTCTATATTTACTATCTCGCAATCCGTCTCGACCGTTATATCCCCGTTGGCACTTCTGTTTCTAATGATTATAGCCATCTTTTGCACACTGCCGGATGTGGATTTCAAAACCCCTTTGGCAAAATGGTGCTCTCCCTGCCAAATTTCCACTTCACACTCTGTTCCCTTTATGATAATATCGGCCCATCTTGCATCTTTTGGCGCTACGCTTACTGAATAGGCAAGCAGCAGTACAGGGAAAAACAACAAAAACGACACTCCTCTCATCTTTGACTCCTCTTAGCTTACGGATTTATAAGATATTATAAACCGATTTTAAAAAAAGTCAACCGTCGAAAGATAAATCGAACTAATCCATATCCTGCGCAAGCCTATTGATACCGAGCAGCGAAACTCCATACATATCGCACAAAAGGAGGAAACGGACAAAGTTTGTAGAATCTTTAAATCTCAAAGTCGGTTGAAAAAGTGCACAGAATCTGCACATATTGAGGTTAGGGGTTTCAAAAGAAAGGATTCTAGGGGGGTTGAAGTGGTGCGGACGAGAGGACTTGAACCTCCACACCTTGCGGCACCAGATCCTAAGTCTGGCGTGTCTACCAATTCCACCACGTCCGCTGAAAATATATACTCTTACCGTATCCGCCGAAACGACATCCGGTATGGTGGTACGCCCATCAGGATTCGAACCTGAGACCTACGGCTTAGAAGGCCGTTGCTCTATCCAGCTGAGCTATGGGCGCATTTTAAACCGGTGGCGCGCCCGGGAGGAGTCGAACCCCCAGCCTACGGATCCGAAGTCCGTCGCTCTATCCAATTGAGCTACGGGCGCATAGCCACCGACTATCTTGCTCTATCGACCATTTTTGATATGGGGTGGATGACCGGAATCGAACCGGCGACCTCCAGAGCCACAATCTGGCGCTCTAACCGACTGAGCTACACCCACCATAATTGTTTCAAGTCAAATGCGGATGGTCGGGGTGAGAGGATTCGAACCTCCGACCCCCTGGTCCCAAACCAGGTACGCTAACCAGACTGCGCTACACCCCGCCGCAAAAGTGGACTGCAATTATAATCTAAAAGATTTGGCATGTCAACAAAATGGTATAATTCGACAAACTTTACAAACAAATAACTTCTTCAGGGCCGCATTATGAAAATTGCACAATTTAGTCGAATAGGATTTATTATGGCGGCGGCAGGCTCTGCCGTGGGACTTGGAAATATCTGGAAGTTTCCGTATATGACAGGCGAGTATGGCGGCGGAGCTTTCGTGCTTGTATATCTTATCACCATTGCTTTCGTAGGCTTCTCCGTAATGGTAGCGGAAATGCTCATAGGAGCACTCGGACGCAAAGATACGGTCGGGAGTTTCGAACGGCTCGCTCCGCCCGATAAAAAAGGGTGGAAATATGCCGGATTCATGGGGTTTAACGGTCTGATCATCATGACTTTCTACTCTGTTGTCATCGGCTGGATCTTCTATTATCTTTTCAAGCTCTCAAGCGCTCTTCCGACATCTACAGAGACGGCGAAAGCGACTTTCGACAACCTCGTCGCAAACGAGCCGGGAGTACAGATCTTTTGGCATACTGTCGCGACACTGATAGTAACCTACATCGTATATCGCGGCATAAAGGGGGGGATCGAAAAGATCAACCTGATCCTGATGCCGGCACTTATGATGATACTGTTTGGAATGCTTTTTTACGCTTTCAGTCTCGACGGCTTTTCAAAAGCTTTTTCGTTTATGTTCGAACCGGACTGGAGCAAGCTAAACTCGGAGGCTATCGTACGCGCTGTCGGCCACTCCTTTTTCACTCTCTCGCTCGGCATGGGAGCGATCATGACATACGCCGCCTCGCTACCGAAACATACCAGTATCACCCAGACCGCCTTTATAGTCACCTTCATGGATACTCTGATCGCGCTTGTGGCCGGACTTGTGATCTACACGTTCTTGTTTCAGGAGGGCGCACCTGCGGCGCAAGGGCCCGGACTCGTATTCATATCTTTGCCGGTAGTACTCTCTAACTTCGGATATATCGGAACTTTTTTGGCGCTTCTTTTTTTCCTCGCACTCTCTTTTGCCGGCCTGACATCGGCCGTCTCCCTGGTAGAACCGGTGGTCCAGTATATTATAGACCGTTTCGATACCACACGACTCAAAGCTGTACTTATCGCTGGATCGGCATACTACATAGTAGGCATAGGAGCGCTTCTTAGCTATACCAAAGCATGGGGAGAGACGTTCTCGATAGCGGGCAAACCGCTTTTTGATATTCTAGAGTATACGACCGACTCGATACTTTTGCCTTTGGGCGGTCTCTTGATAGCAGTTTTTGTTGGATACGTTCTTCAAAAGGAGAGAGTAAGATCGGCACTTGCGCATGAAATGGGCGACAGATACTTCGCCGTCTGGCGTTTCAGTATACGCTATGTTGCACCGATTGCACTCGTTTTCATGATGCTGAACCTCATGGGAGTGCTTAAAATCTGATATCGCCGCAGTACCGGAAGATCAATGCGATAGCACGGAGTCGTCTACTATCAGGCTGTCGCTTTTGCTCGCTATGACAAAGAGCGTAAGGAGTCTCTTGAGAGCGCTGTCAAGATCGTCGTCCGGATGAAGCTGGGTTATCGCGACCCTGTTTTTTTCGTTATGAAGCTCCATATGAAGCATCAGGTTTTCGGTAGCTTTGACCGCCCCCGGTATTTCGGTATGGTCGAAGAGGAAAATATAGTGCCCTTCGGCCAGACGAACCAGATGGTCCGTTCTGCGGCTATAGGCATCGAACTTCTTTTCAAACTGCGGATCGCCGCAGCGGCACATACCTATAGTAACCGGGCACCCGTAGCGCTTGAGGCGATAGAGCTCCCTGTCTATATACCTTTTTGCACTACTCTCTTCTAGCCATCCTTGAAACTTCCTTTGCTCGTTCAGTCCGTTGAAGTGCATGATATACCCTTTCGATTTTTGGCGGCGGCTAAAGCGTCTAAAACTGTACCATCCCGTCGACCGGACTCGATGCGGTCGCATACGGTCGTTTCGGAATACGCCCGGCAAGATAGCTCATACGTCCGGCAATAACCGCATGCTTCATAGCCTCGGCCATCAGGATCGGCTCTTTGGCCTGGGCGATAGCGGTATTTGTAAGCACCGCATCGGCTCCAAGCTCCATTGCCGCGGCCGCATCGCTCGCCTGTCCGATTCCGGCATCGACGATAACCGGTACGCTCACCGCTTCGCGAACAAATACCACATTATACCTGTTTTGCACACCGAGCCCGCTGCCGATAGGCGCTGCCAGAGGCATAACCGCAGCCGCGCCGGCATCTTCGAGACGTTTTGCGATGATTGGATCGTCATTGGTGTAGGCCATAACGGTAAAACCCTCTTTGGCCAGAACTTCACACGCCTTTATCGTCTCGATAACGTCAGGATAGAGTGTCTTTTGGGTATCTCCAATGACTTCGAGCTTGATAAGATCTATCCCCGTAGCTTCCCGCGTCAGTCTAAAGAGAGTTATAGCTTCATCGGCAGTAGTACAGCCCGCACTGTTTGGAAGAAACTTGACATCCGTATCCTTGAAGTAGTCCATCAGGTTCTCTTCGTTCGGATCTGTAATGTTGACACGCCTGACCGCCACCGTGATCATCTCCGATCCGCTTGCAAGCGTCGCATCCTTGGTAGTCTGAAAATCGGGATACTTTCCGCTACCTACAATCAGACGGCTTTTGAATTCATAACTGCCTATCTTGAGAATATCACCCATAAAAAGTCTCCTAACATAATTACGTATAGGTGATTTATAACATAGGGGGACTTGAAGAAAATTGAAAGGAGTGCGCTAAGAGGCCCGAAGGCCTCCCGGCTTATTTTACAGGAATCTCTTTGACCTCTTTTTCCTCTTTTTTGACTTTGGGCAGAGTAATGTGAAGTACGCCGTCTTCGGTCTTGGCATCGATATTTTCGGCATCTACATTGTCAGGCAGCGAAAAAGTCCTCATGAACTTTCCGTAGCTTGACTCTATCTTGTAATAATCCTCTTTTTTGACCTCATCTTTGAACTTTCGCTCTCCCGAGATAGTCAGAGTTCCTTTTTCCGGATCGATATTTACCTTGATATCCTCTTTTTTGACTCCCGGCAAATCGACTTCCACGACATATGCATTTTCATCTTCTCTTGTGTTTACGGTGGGTACAAATGCGTTTACCACCTCTTTTTCACTCTTTGCGGGAAGATCTACCGCTCCAAGAATACGTTTTTCAAGCTCACGAATCTCTGCAAAGGGATCAAATCTTGTTACCAACATGGCATCCTCCTTTTTAAATTTTTAAAATTATAGCAAGTTGATAGTGTTATTGTCAAGGTTCTTGTATATTTTTTGTAAAATATTTAAACAGAATCGACTAAATCAAAGCGGCTCCGTCGAGTTTGATACAATTTTGAAAAAAGTGGAGTCGCAAATGGAGAAAGTTTTGATCACAGGAGTCAACTCGGGAATCGGTCACGCCCTGAGCGAAGCATATATAAACAGAGGTGCGAAAATATACGGCATAGGCAAAAAGAGAGTCTCTTCCCATTCCGGAGAGAACTTCAACTATCTTCAGCTCGATCTTAAAGCACCGGAGAAAATCCCCCAAAAGCTTTCCGCATTTTTAAATGGTGAGCAGAAACTGGATATGGTTTTGCTCAATGCCGGCATACTCGGAGAGATAAAAGAGATGAGCGATACCGCACTTTACGAAATCGAGGAGGTCATGGCGGTAAACGTATGGGCGAACAAGGTAATTATAGATACTCTAAACTCCATGAATATCGAGGTGGGGCAGATTGTCGGCATCTCTTCCGGAGCGGCGGTCAACGCAAGCAAGGGATGGGGAAGCTACTCCCTGTCCAAGTCGGCCCTGAACATGCTACTCAAGCTCTACAGCCGCGAGATGGAAAATACACATATCACCGCACTCGCACCAGGCGTGATAGATACTCCCATGGTAAGGTACATTACCGATGAAGTGGACCCTGTAAAATACCCTTCGGCCAAAAGACTCAAAGAGGGACCTATTTTAAAACCGGAAGTTGCGGCACAAAGACTGATAGAGGCGTTTGAAAAGGTAAAATCGTACGAAAGCGGAAGTTTTCTCGATATAAGAACTATGCAGTAAAAGACTCCCCTCCAGATTACTGCGGCACCCGGCGTGACAGGGTGGGCTGCTACGTTCCCGTCCTGACCCGGTGTCCTGCCACACCGTTGCACAGGTCTGAAGAGGAGCGCTCAATCCGCCGAAACGGACTCAGCGCAAATGTCAAAAATGGCAGAGAGGAAGGGATTCGAACCCTCGGTGGCTTGCGCCACACACGCGTTCCAGGCGTGCGCCTTCGACCACTCGGCCACCTCTCTATATTTCGAGTGTCAGTTTTATCCGGATTCGAAGCAGAACCCAACCATCCGTAACGCAACACTCATGGGAAATATGGCCGGGGGACAGGGATTCGAACCCTGGGAGGTGTGACCCTCAACGGTTTTCAAGACCGCCGCTTTCGACCACTCAGCCATCCCCCGAACTTTTGAAGCAAATGTGGAGGCGGTATCCGGAATTGAACACGGAGATCACAGCCTTGCGGGGCTGCTGCCTTGACACTTGGCTATACCGCCGTATCTGGAGGCGACACCCGGATTCGAACCGGGGATCAGGGCTTTGCAGGCCCGTGCCTTACCACTTGGCTATGTCGCCCTAGGCTGGTGCCCGGAGCCGGACTTGAACCGGCACGAACAAATGTTCGAGGGATTTTAAGTCCCTTGCGTCTACCGATTCCGCCATCCGGGCTGTAAATTTGTTCGGTTGTCAAACTATCACAAATTTCTTGGCAAAAACCATGGAGCGGGAGACGGGGGTCGAACCCGCGACCCCGACCTTGGCAAGGTCGTGCTCTACCACTGAGCTACTCCCGCATATTTTGGGATCGGTATTATAGCCCAAATTTTCACCTATGTAAAGGGTTTGTATAAGTCCGCAACATCATAAGCGCATAAAAGAGTCTTCGGCACAACGATACTGCCAAATCTGTTTGCAGGGAGTTAAAGCTCTTTTTCGATACAATTTGCTGACATTTTTTCCATGGAGCCTACCAATGCGCAGCGATATCATAAAACGCGGTTTCGAACGTGCACCGCACAGAAGTCTTTTGCGGGCCACCGGCCTCAAAGACGAGGACTTTGACAAACCTTTCATAGGGGTTGCAAACAGCTATATCGATATCATTCCCGGCCACTTCTTTTTGCAGGAGTACGGTCGTATCGTGAAAGAGGCGATCCGTGAAGCCGGAGGTGTTCCGTTCGAGTTCAACACGATCGGAGTCGACGACGGTATTGCGATGGGGCATGACGGAATGCTCTACAGTCTGCCGAGTCGTGAAATAATAGCCGACAGCATAGAGACTGTGATGAATGCACACAAACTCGATGCGCTTATCTGCATTCCCAACTGCGACAAGATAGTACCCGGTATGATCATGGGGGCACTGCGCGTCAATGTACCTACCATATTCGTTTCGGGCGGACCGATGAAGGCCGGTCGTCTAAAAGACGGCACCCCCATAGATCTGGCTACAGCTTTTGAAGCGGTAGGGGAGCACGCCAGGGGTAAAATATCAGACGAACAGCTCTATGAGATAGAGTGTGAAGCGTGTCCGAGCGGCGGATCGTGCTCCGGAATGTTCACCGCCAACTCGATGAATACCCTCTGCGAAGCGATGGGGATAGCTCTTCCGGGCAACGGAACTGTATTGGCCATGACCGAAGAGCGACTCGAGATGGTACGTACCGCCGCCAAACGAATTGTCGAAATGGCGAAAGCGGAAGGACCGAATATAAAAGACATACTCAACGAAAAGGCGGTAAACAACGCTTTTGTAGTAGATATGGCTATGGGAGGCAGCACCAATACCGTGCTGCACATGATGGCGATCGCCAAAGAGGCCGACGTAGACTTCGATCTGAAAAAGATCAACGAATTGAGCGACAAGGTGGCGAATATCGCGAAGATATCTCCATCGTTAACGACAGTTCACATGGAGGATATAAACAACGCCGGCGGCGTCAATGCGGTGATGAAAGAGATCAGTAAACGGGGAGACGTTTTGAAGCTCGACGCATTGACGGTTACAGGAGAGACTCTCGGCGAACGGATCGAAGATGCCGAAATAAAGGATACGAACATCATCCATACCATCGACAACCCGTATAGCGAAGTGGGCGGCCTCTCCATACTCTACGGCAACCTGGCCGAAGAGGGAGCGGTGGTCAAGAGCGCCGGAATCGACCCCCACATGCGCAGATTCAGAGGTCCGGCAGTCTGTTTCGACAGCCAGCCGGAAGCGATTACAGGTATCATGAGCGGCAAGGTTAAGGCCGGCGACGTAGTCGTCATACGCTACGAAGGGCCAAAAGGTGGACCCGGAATGCAGGAGATGCTGGCTCCTACCAGTCTCATAATGGGTATGGGTCTGGGTGACAAGGTGGCACTTATTACGGACGGACGTTTCAGCGGCGCTACACGCGGCGCCTCCATAGGGCACGTAAGCCCGGAAGCTGCCGAGGGAGGAGCCATCGCGCTGATAAAAGACGGCGATATCATTGAACTCGATGTAGATGCCCATATTCTAAGAGTCGATCTTGATGACGAAGAGCTGAAAAGAAGAAAAGAGGCTTGGACTCCCAGGAAAAAAGAGATTCCAAGCAAATGGCTAAAACGCTATAGCCTTCTGGTCTCCAATGCAGCCAACGGAGCGGTTCTAAAAACCGAACTATAAAACATGTCGATAGAGTGGCTTGTAGGCGGTGCCTTTTTTGTATCGCTGATAACCCAGTGGGCGGTGATGGCACTGGCTCACCGCTACAAACTCTTTATCGACTCCCACAAAGAGAGCAAACCACAAAGGTTCCACGAGGAGGCCACACCGCGCGCCGGCGGAATCGGAATCATGGCCGGTTTGCTGTTTTTGCTTTTTACACCGCTTGGCTGGAAACTTCTCTTTTCGGTTCTACTCGCCTTTTTGAGCGGTATTTTCGAAGATTTCCACAATGCAATCTCCGCAAAAACCCGTCTTGTTCTGCAGCTTGTCGCCGCTCTTGCCGCAATCTTCTTGACAAATGCCGTAGTTACCTATATCGGGCTCGGAATCACTCTTCCATACTTTATAGGTGTTATCTTCAGCGCTTTTGCGATTGTAGGAGTAATGAACGCGATCAATATCATTGACGGCTTCAACGGCCTCGCAGGCGGAATCGTTTTGCTGATACTGATCTCGTTTGGCATTACGGCCGCGAAGATGGAAGATCTTTATATAGTTCAGTTAAATCTTGTAACCGCTTCTGCGGTCTGCGGCTTTTTCGTCGTCAACTTTCCCAAAGGGCGCATCTTTTTGGGTGACGGCGGCGCATATCTTCTCGGGTTTCTTGTCGCACTATCGGGCATATTTCTGGCCAGCCACCACGAAAAGGTAAGCCCATGGTACATTCTTTGTGTACTGATCTATCCCGTATGGGAGGTGATATTTTCGATTATCCGCAAGAAAATGGACGGCACCTCCCCTTTGCAGCCGGACAGATACCATCTGCATATGCTTGTCTACCGGCATCTGACACACAACAACCCTCTAACCGCCCTGGCGCTGATTCTTTTTGCGTCTCCTTTCATACTTGTGCCTACACTCTATCCGAACAACTCCGCCGCAAACTTTTTTACGGCGATCCTGTTTATATGCTGCTACCTTCTGCTATACAGAGTATTGATAAAAAAAGAGTCTAAAGCTTGACTCTGTAGATCTTAGCCCACGCCGAAGATACGACCGGCTCGAACAGGCGCTCATCATAGTTTTCCAGGAAAAATAGCTGAATGTATGTTGAGCGGAACGTGCGTTCGTCCATGATGAAGAAACGGCCGTAGCTTTTGGCATAGAGTATGGTCAAGCCCCCATCCGGATAGAGGTTTTGAGCCTTTACATCTACTCTGCCGTCTTGCATCTGACTCGTAGTGACGAAGCGTCTAACCGGTGCCTCGTTTTCTCCGAGCTTGAGCGTTGCTCTTTTCATATCCAGCTCGATCCCGTTTGCAAAAACCAGTCGATCGTCTCCCTTGCTGCTTAGCGCTGTCATGATATACAGAGGTTCACGCTTCTTATCGCCGCTATTTAGATCGATAGAGCTAAAAAGTGCCACGGTAGGCAAGATAGAGTGCATTCTCCAGGGAAGGTATAGATAGACCTCCCTGCTCTTTGGAGGGAGAGGGAAGGCAGACTCTTCACGAAGCCTGTTTAGATACTCGTTCGGATCGACCTGATCCGGCTTGCCGTTTTTAAACAGTGTATCGGCTATCGTTTTGTAGTCCGACGAGATATATGTCTCGACGGAGATTCGACTCAAACGGGCAGCCTCCAGTTGCGAGTCTGTCATCAAAATCTCAGAGACTATAAAGTTGTCGTGGCTATGTTTTGCCCCGTCTATCAATGTATTTTTGTTGCCGTAGTACCAGATCGGGTAGCCGTAGTCCCACCATGCAATCACATAATCTCTGTCGCTGCCTCTCTTTTTCAATATATCAAGCACCTCGACTTCATCCTTGTTGAATACCGTCGGCACCTTGTAGTTTACGATATGAACTATATTCGGATACAAAAGCGCGAATGTCGCCGCAGCAAGCAGTAGCGGCCGCAGACGAATGTTTGAAAGGTACTCCGATACTATATGAAAAAGATAGAGTGCTCCAAGCGCCGCAACTGGAACGGCATAGACCGTAAAGCGCAGTCCTCCCCACCATGCAAAGAGCCCAAGTCCCATTAGCGGAAGCGTCACTACAAAAGCCGGCTTTCGCCAAAGCAGCAATCCGTACCCTGTCAGAGCGATAAAGAATCCGGGAACCGATCCTGCTATCCTTTTGGCCAACAGATCGAACGGAATATGTCCCGCTTCCCGTATGGTATTGACTACATTGTAAAAGTGTAGACCGGCTTCGGCTCCCTCTCTTTGGGCGTAGCGCATGATTTTCGTATAGATGAAGTTGAAGCCGTCACCGGTCAAAAACGCCAAAACAGCCGCTCCCAAAGCGATATAAAAAAGTTTTTCGCCCGGAATCTCGATACGGCGCAAAAAAACATAAAGCAGAGGCAGAAGAAGCAGTTTTAACGGCCAGAATATCGGAAGAAGTGCGGCTGAAACGAGTATTATCGACGGATAGGCGAAGCTCTCTGTGCGATGTCGCCACCAGACATAAGCTACATACAGCGTACTGATGGCAAACACCATAGCCTTGCCCTGATTGTAGAGATACGGATAGAGTGCAAGAGCGATCGAAGCGGCCAGTGCGTAGCCGATGCTCCGCCTATGGTTGGCCGCCATAAGAAAGTACACGATAAACATTGGAGCCATTGCGGAAAACATATCGGTATCGTAGTAGCCGAACATTGTACGATTGTAGTAACTCCAGGTTACAGATGCCAGCAGTGCGGCAAAAAAGCCGCTCCACGTCATCCCGTAGAGGCGACCTATCAGAATAATCGGGACAACAACCAGTGATGATACGACACCGGGCATATATAAAATTATCGTATCCAGTGAAAACGGCAGGATCTTGGCCGCAAAATAGGTCAAGGTGATCGTGGCGGTCATCCATAGATCCGGCACTCTTGGGTTGTGCTCGAGAGTGCCGAAGAGCTCTTTTTGCGCGGCACTGGCAAAGTAGTAGCCGTCGTTTGTATTGATCATGATCTGGCCGTTCCAGTAAAATTCGGGTACTCCGCCTGCCCAGTCTATCCAGATCATCCTGACCGCAATACTGAACAGGTAGGCTATCGCTACAAGCGCTACAAGCGACTTGAGCCCCATCTTTTCGTCTATTTTCAAATCGTATCGCACGCTAACCTCTTTCTTTTATTATTTTATATTTGAGAAAACTTCTGTAAGTATACCATCCAAAGTAATACAGAGCCCTATGAAGCGGCAGCTTTTCGATATCACGATACAGTTTCCAGTTATACAGGCTGGAGAGAATTTTATTGCTGGAAACCGAAGCGTTTCTTACCCTGTAGCAGGCAAGCGGCTCGTTCAAGCCGTACGCATAGGGGATTTGCTTCAAGATTTTGAGCCACAGAGCGAAGTCTTGCCTCTTCATAATCTCCGGCATATAGACTTTGCCCAGTTTTTCCGTATCGTAGAGAGCGGTTAGGCAGCCGATGACATTCTGCTTGAGCAGTTCACGATAGTCCACACGCGCGGGGATAGAGACAGTGCCGATCCTCTCTCCCGACTCCTCTTCGATCATATGGTAGCCGCTATAAACCAAACCAGCATCTGTTCGCCTGATAAAATCTATCTGTTTCTCGAGCTTCTGAGGCAGCCACAGGTCGTCACTGTCCAAAAAGGCGATATAGCGACCGTACGAGGCTTTGATGGCGATATTTCTTGCGATAGCGGGACCTGAATTTTTGTCCAGCCTTATGAGTCTTATACGCGGCTCTTTTTTCGCAATAGCATCCACAATTTCAGCCGACTTGTCCGCAGAGCAGTCATCGACAACGATCATCTCCCATTCCGAGAAAGTCTGTTTTTGCACAGACTCTATAGTCTCGGCTATAAAGCTTTGCGCATTATAAAGAGGGGTTACTATCGATACTACAGGGATTGGCGGCACTTTTCTCTCCCTCTCAAAAGATAGTCAAGGCTACCCCTCTGGATCCAGTAGAAAAATCGCAAGAAAGAGATATCCTTTCTGTAAAGCCTATACTTCTTCAAAGCGAAAAGAGCCGAAACCAGCACTCCGCGCCAGCCAAATACACGAGCCCATACAGCCCCTTTACCGAAAACCACCCTCCGGCTCCAGTCCGTTCCGGTACTCTTTTCAGGATGCGAAACAATCGCTATCGGTTTGAAGCAAAGAGTGTACCCCCTGCTGTACAGGTCCATGACGAATATGTAATCTTCACCTGTGGGATAATCCTTGGCACCCGGCCCAAAACAGTCGTCAAACAGCACCCCGGAGCCAAAAACCGAATCGCTTCTGAAAGCGATTTCTGTCGCACCGACACCGCTAAGCGATCTCGAATTATGCACCATAGCTCTCTCTGGATACGGTTTGAAATCCCTTTTTGTAGCCCGGTTGCGAATCTTGAATGTGATAAGGTCGGCATCCGGTGTCGTCGAAAACGCCTTCAGGATCTGCTCAAAAGCACCGTCACAAAAAGTTACATCATCATCGCATATAAAGCAAATGCTTCCGGGGTCCACATATTTTAGGGCATTGTTTCTGTTTTTCGCGACACCTTTTCCCTCGATTCCGGAATAGAGTATATCAGAGCGCTCTCCAAGCTTTTCGACAAACTCTTCCGTTTTGCTGTCAGGCTCTTTTGTCAATTGATGGCTGACAACATATTTGACACCCTCTTTCGGCGGCAGCAGAAGGTTTGAGAGCGACAAAATTCTCTCATCTATCGTCGAAATCAGAATATATAGTCTATTTTTCATAACGATACCTGCTCTTTTTACTCTTCCAGAGAGCCTTTTTCACAGACATAGGCAATACTCGCGCGGCAATCTCCTTGAGCACGCTTTTTAAAAACCGGACATATGCCTCTTTCTTGGGCATCCCGCAAGATACGGCTATATCCAGATTCTCTTTTTTTGTGCGCCACGAAGAGCTGACTCCGCCCTCCATGATCCTGGCGACGACACCATCCGCTTTAGAAGCCCTGTAACCGCTTAGATGGATTCTCATCGCCATATCGTAATCGGCACAAATTCTGTAGGATGTTTCAAAAAGGCCGACCTTTTTATAAACAGACAAGGGGATAATCGCACCTACATGCGGATATGGCATTCCGAAATAGACTCGACCGGCCTCCAGCGGATATACAGGTTCGACAACGATATTCGAAGGCACCGTTTTTACGGCACCTACGCAATAATCTCGACCGCTTTCGTTCACTCTTTTCAAAAGCGACAAAACGGCTTCTTCGCAAAGCGCGTCATCGGCATTCAAAAACATAATATAGCTTCCTGCCGCAACTTTCAGCCCCTTGTTCATGGCGTCGTAAATTCCGCTATCGGGCTCACTTACCCAGTAGTCTATACTCCCGTCGTATCGATGCAGGATATCGAGTGTTCCATCCGTCGATCCTCCGTCAATAACGATATACTCTATATTCTCATATCTCTGTCCTGCTACACTGCCGATCGTCAGCTCCAGATGCTTCGCTCCGTTATAGACTACCGTTACGATGGAAACCAACGGCTTTTTCTCTTGCGATCTTTTGAAAATTCCCTGCGCGCGAAGTCCGCCTTCACCCTTCCTGTCGGCTCTTGCCGGCAAAAAAAGAGTCGACTCGAACTTGTCATCGAGATCTGCATAGGTTGCGCAGGAGGCTTTAAAACACTTTCCGGCAGGATCAAAATGTTCACCGGGCAAAAAAAGATCGTCACCCATTCAAAATACTTTCATAGAGTTTTATATACTCTCTTGCAACCGTTTCGGCATCAAACTCTTCAAGAACCTTCTCTCTCGCCCTGCGGCAGAGATCGGCATAGTCGTCGCTCTCCAGCACCCACTCGATACCCTTTGCCAGATCCGCCGCATCGAACGGTTTGGCCAGATAACCGTTTTTTTTATGCTCGATCATGTCAGAGTTGCCGCCGGTATCGAACGCTACGACCGGAGTACCGCACGAGAGGCTCTCCATGATCGTATTCGAGAGGTTCTCCTGCAGACTGGGGACGACCACAACGTCGACGGCGCTATAGAGTGATACAAGGCTCACGTCATCGCTCAACGATCCCAGGTAGTAGGTCTCAAACCCAAACTCAGGGTCATTTTCGGGACGGCTGCTTCCGAAAA
>JAMONQ010000022.1 GCA_027065635.1 Campylobacterales bacterium
CTTTTCTCTTCGAACTCGATGTTCGGCGGATCGATCTTCGTATAGGATGGAAATTTCACCCCCTTTATGATGGTGTATAGTACCAGCAGGATCGAAAAGAGGGCGTAGAAGTTGAAGAGCAGGGCGTTTCCAAGCAGTTTTATCGGCTCGCCGGCGATCACCCCAGCTTCGATCTGGGATCCGATGAGCCCCAGCAGCAGCGCACCCCAGGCGTTGAGCGGAAACATCGTACAGACCGGAGAGGCGGTGGAGTCGCAGATATAGGCGAGCTTTTCGCGCGACGTGCCGTAGCGGTCGGTAAGCGGTCGGCTGACGGTGCCCGCGATCAGCGAGGTGATGGATGATTCGATGAAGATCGCCAGCCCGATGAAGAAGGCGAGCAGCTCCGCATCTTTTTTGGAGTTGACGACTCTTTTGCGCCTTTGCAAAAACTCCACAAACCCGGCCACACCGCCGCTTCTTTGGATTAGTTCGATTATGGAGCCGACGAAGATCGCAAAGAGCAGCGTCTTTAGAACCCACCCTTTCTGAAGAAGCTCCCAAAACCCTTTTGCACTCTCCACAAGCGCATCGAGTGTCGCTCCTTCCATGATGATATATCCGCCAAGGACTCCTGAAAGAAGCGAGAGTATGACGTTTCTTGATATAATGGCCAAAACGATGGCAATGAGCGGAGGGAGCAATGAGTAGATACCATAGGATGCGTTCACGGATTCGGTCACATATTCTCCTTTGGGGTATTTTAGCGAGTTTCCTTACCGTCGGCAACGCCGCACCGCCGCTTCTGGAGCGAAGCGGTCAGATGGTGAAGGTCTACGACGCCAGAGGCCATACGGCGAAGATGGCGTGGTTCGAAAAGAGTACAGAGGGGTGGCGGCAGGTGAGCGACGAGTGGCCCGTGACGATCGGGCGAAACGGCCTGGGCAAGGAGCGCGAAGGAGACGGCAAGACTCCTGTGGGCTACTATCCGCTGGTCGATGTTTACGGCTACGAAACGATCGATACGAAGATGCCCTTTTTTCGCAGCGACGAAAAGCTTATATGTGTAGACGACACAGCCTCCCGCTACTACAACCGCATCGTCGACAAAACCCGGGTGATCGAAGAGTTCTCCAGCTTCGAGCGGATGCGCCGCGACGATGATCTATACCGCTATGTCATCACCGTCGGCTACAACCGCACACGTACTCCCGGCAGAGGCTCGTGCATCTTCATACACATCGCCAACGGTGACAAGCCGACCGCCGGCTGCATCGGCATGCCCGAAAAAGCGCTCGAAAAACTGCTACGGTGGCTCGACCCGAAGAAGCGTCCTGTCATCCTCATCGAACGGTGGAAACCGGCGGCGAGATTCGCGCGGCTGGGTGTAGGGGAGTAGTGTACGGTGGCTGGAAGAGGGATCTTTGATGAAATCTTGGGTAAAAAACCGGAATATTTGCACATATTTTGAAAATATGGGTAAAAAGAACAAAATTGAGAGCAATCAAATACGGCGAAGTATTTACCCGTGAAGGGGAGATCAATGCAATACTCGATCCGATCAAACATCACGGTGTAGAGATTGGCCTTTATGATACGGTGATTGGTACGGAAGATCATTTACGATAGAAGAGCACTGTACCTCGAGAAAGATACTGCTATGAAAACCAGCATCTTTTCTTAAAAAAACTGATTAGATTCATAAGATAATCTCTATAAAGTTTTAAATAGGATAAAATTCCTCCGATTTAAAAAACCTAAGGGGGAAACCATGAAAAAAATCACACTTGTAGCTGCACTCTTGGCAGCCGGTACCATCGCTATGGCTGAAGATACAGTCACTTACGACTTCTCGAGTACAAAAAGTTCCGATGTCGTTCATTACGACAACGGCTCTTACGGAAACTCTGATAACGTAGTCAAGTATGATATGCGTGACGAAGAGAACACTCTTCAAAACACTTCCAAGACAGAAAGCAAGTAATTCATTTTGCTTCTTTGGCCGGAGATGGATTCTCCGGCTCTTTCAGCCAATACCCATCCCTTCTATTCACTGCTGCATAGCGTCGCTTTTATTTTTGTGTGAAAGCCGATCTGTACATCGTTCCACGTTTTTCCTTCATGAAGGTCATAACATGCCTGATTTATCGATTTTAGCGCTTTGAACGCGCCGAAGTCGAAAAGATCGATAGTTCCTGTCGCTTTGAAATCACCATCTTTATATGTATACTTCATGGGCACTTTGACGCTTTTGCCGTTCATGGTGACCATCGCGGTTATCACTCCTTCTTTGGCTTTTCCCTTCTCATGTTTTGAAGTCGCTTTTATATCGACGATCTTGGCCGTAATAAATTTATCACCGAGAATGTTGAAAAACGACTCTACAAGCCTCTTGTCCCGTCCGTCGTTGCCTGTGGATATTTTACTCTTGTCGATTTTTACGGTAGAGCCGAGGAGAAGCTCTTTGAAATTTTTACCGTTCAGGGAGGCCGGCTCGTACTCTATCGATGTGAATTTGCCGCCGACTCCCGCTTTTGCGGCAGTTTTGTAGGCTTGCCAGGTGACTTCGATATTTTTTGACTGTGAAAGGAGGCATCCGCCGTTGGCTCCAAACGAGAGGGTCAAGAGAGTCGTACCGAGAAGAACTATCTTTTTCATCGTCTATCCTTTGTCGAGATAGAAGATTCTATCCACAGTGTACTTAAACGGAGTGAATGGTTGTCGCTAAAGGTATGAAACGAAAGTTCTCGTAAAAGTATTCAATAGATCACTTTTGCAAGATATAGTGCCTGCGGCGGTGCTACCGGAGTATTGAAGAGTCTTTCGCCTTCAAGCTGTCTTGCTACCATATCCTTGGATATATCTCCTCTCATTACGGAAACTCCGCTCTCAATCATCATCCTTACCTGCGATCTGAGATACCCGTCCGCTTCGAAGAGTGTAACTGTATAGCCGCCGAATCTGTAGATGGATACACTATGTATGGTTCTGACACAGCTTGCAGGATCGCTCCCTTTTTTATGAAACATGGTGAAGTCGTGTCTTCCCTCAAAAAGTTTCAGTGCATCAAGAAGCCTCTCTTCGTTTAGATCCGGAAGGTGGCGGCAGTAGGGTGCATCGAAAGGGGTCGGAGCTCTTTTTTTAAAGATATATCGGTATATGCGCCTTTTTGCGTCGTATCGTGCGTGAAACTCACCTTTGGTTTTTGCGATATGCTTGAATCTGATATGGGGCCAGAGGTGGCGGTTCAGCATCGTTTCGAGTTTTTGCAAATCGTTTTGCCAGTGTGGCGGCAGGTCGAAATGGATAACCTGCCCGGTCGCATGAACACCGCGGTCGGTTCGGCCGCTTCCGACCGGAATAGACTCAATTCCAAGGCGCCTGAAGGAGTCTATCAAGGCCCCGGTTACCGTCCTTGGAGTCGAAGTTTGGCTCTGAAAGCCGAAAAACGGAGAACCGTCATATGCTATGACCGCTTTTACGCGCATGAAAAAGCCGCCTTAGAACCTGCGCTCCACTCTCTTGTAAAAGAGTATGAAGCCGATTATCATAAAAATAGCCACAAATGCGAAAGCGCCTGCTGCGCTCGTTTTGGCTACTGCGGAAACGGTACCGTAATAGAGTGCCGTAGCCAGCAAGATGGCAAGATATCCGTAGTTTTTCTGGTATCTCGGGTGGATGATCCCGTATGCGAAAGCGATATACAGGGTAGTCAGCGGGAAGATACTGATAGCTATGAAGATCACCATATCTTTTAGGCGCTTTTTGTCGTTCATGGCACTTAGCCAGTAATCCTTGAGGTTTTGGTAGGTAAAGGGTTTGTAGTCTGTCGTATCGTAGATTTTCATGATTTTGTAGTCTATCTGGGTCATTTTGTCTTTTTCGATATTGTAGGCCTGCCCGTCGCTCAACATAAGCCCCAGTACACCTTTTTCGTTTATGAAACGTCCCATTCTTGCAATCAGGATCTGCTCCCGGGATGGTTTTGCATTGTAAAGCACTATGTTGTGCAGTGTATCGCTATCTTTATCCTTGGACTCCAGAAATACGAGCCAGTCACCGAACTTCTGGCCAAATCTGCTCGCTTCGATATTTAGTACCGCATTCATACTCTTGTAGCTGATGAATGATTTGGTCAACTGTTTCGTTATCGGTATCAGGCCCAAAGAGAGTATAAGCAAGAAAGCGATAAGCAGAAAAACGAAAGGGTAGAAAAAGAGTACGAGCCTGTGGGGCGATATGCCGAATGAAAAGAGAACGACATTTTCGAAATCGTTGGATAGTTTGCCCAGAGTCAGTACCAAGGCGGCGAAGAATGTGACAGGCAGAGTATAAAATAGGATGGTAGGAAGGGAGTAGCCGTACATAA
>JAMONQ010000023.1 GCA_027065635.1 Campylobacterales bacterium
AAGTCTGGAGACGAAGGAGCATATATATCACTTTTTCGTCAATTTGGCCGACAACTGGACGACGATGGATGAGAAGCAGATATCGACATCGATCGATAAAGAGAGAAAGTATCTCGACTCCATTCCCATGGCCGAGTTCGAGAAGAGATACGAAAGGGCGAAGAGTCTAAAAGACAAGATATCTCTCCAGATAGTCAAAAACTACGAGCGGCTGAAGATACACAGAGCATTTTTCGGAGACTTTCTGGAGTACCTCTCTTCCAATCCCTCCTTGCTGCACTACAGGTCGCTTACGGCTATGTTCAAGCTCGACGAGATCATAGAGCAGATAAACAGTGTGGAGATCTTCGCCAAACTCAACACCTATCTTCGCTATATCCATCTCGATATGGGCAGGATCATCATTTTTTTGCTTATCATGCTTCTCGCATGGGGGGCCAGCTTCGCAATCTACTACAGGCTCTATGCCTACTTGCGGATGCAGATACTCAAAAAGAGAGATCGTATCGACGAGATGCTGCTGGCGAATCTCGACGGCATAAGAAAGCCCATCTATCTGCTTATTCTTGCCTTCGGCTTCGAACTGGGGCTCGAGGTTCTGCTCTATCCGCAGCCTCTCGCACAGGGAGCGGGGCTCTTTTTTTACGCTCTCTATCTTGCGATCGGCGCCTATATCGTCATAGTCGTCATAGACAGCTTCTTTTTCGACTACCTTATCAAACACGGCGAGCTCAAAAACAGGCAGATGCGCCAGGAGCTCATAAATCTGGTACTGTCGATTCTCAAAATCACGATAGTGACTATCGCTATATTCATGCTCCTGGTGAAGATGGGTGTAAATATCACAGGACTGCTCGCATCCCTGGGAATAGGCGGTCTCGCCATAGCGCTGGCGGCACAAAATACCCTGAGCAACTTCTTCGGTCTTTTGAAGATCATCTTTGACAACTCCTTTTCCCAGGGGGACTGGATAGAGACAAAGGACGTGGAAGGGACCGTAGTCGAAATCGGCTTTATAAGTACATTTATCAGGACATTCGACAATGCAATGATTACGGTTCCAAACGCCACACTGGCCAATACGCCTCTTAAAAACTGGAGCAAAAGAACGGTGGGGCGCCGTATAAAAATGCATATAGGAGTCACTTACGGAGCGAAGAGGGAGTCCTTGATGGATGCCATAGAGCAGATCAGGAGTATGCTTGAAGAGCATCCGGGAATAGCCACTCCGCAAAAAATCGACACCCAATATATCCAAAAGCGCTCCAAAAAGGAGAGAAAGCTCGTTTCTATGGAGGATAAATATGGTGTAAAGACCACTCTTCTGGTCTATCTCGACGAATTTGCCGACTCTTCGGTAAACATTTTGATCTACACCTTTACCAAGACGACCAACTGGGAGGAGTGGCTACGTATAAAAGAGGACGTTCTTCTTAAAATCTGGGAGATAGTGGATCGTAACGGGCTCGAGTTCGCTTTTCCGTCAGAGTCTTTGTACTTCGATCCAGAAAATGTCAAAAAGAGTTTTTCGGCCATCAAAAGAGATGAAGAGTCCGCTGCGGCTACTTATTGATTTCAGGCCGTTTCGGCCGTCAAGATCGAATTTATAAAAAACTTCTAAAACTTTTCAAATAAATCTCGTTATAATCGGCACTATAGCTACATAGACTGGATACCTCCATGATTCGTAAACATGTGACCGAACAGACGGCGATATTTTTCAGCGTTACCAAGTGGGTCGTTCTATCCTCTTTTGTAGGGGTGATGATAGGCGGGATCGTCACTCTCTTTCTGAAGGTCTTGCAACTTGCGGAGAGCGGCCGCTCACTGCTGCCGTTTGAATACTACTATCTGCTGCCTTTTGCACTTTTGCTTACCGTATGGGCGGTACGTACTTTCGCTCCGAGTGCCGAAGGCCACGGTACCGAGAAAGTTATAGAGGCGGTCCATAAAAGAGAGGGAAAGATAGATATATCCGTAATACCCGTCAAACTCTTCGCGACGGTCATGACGATCTTCGCCGGCGGTTCTGTCGGCAAGGAGGGACCCGGTGCGCAGATCGGAGCCGGTGCGGCTTCGTGGCTCTCCGATCTTTTGAAGTTTTCCAAGGAGGATAGAAAGAAGCTTGTCATATGCGGCATCAGTGCCGGTTTCGCCTCCGTTTTCGGTACACCGATCGCCGGAGCGATATTCGGAGTCGAAGTGCTTATCATCGGTGTTATTTTGTACGATATGCTTCTTCCATCTTTTATCGCCGGATTCGCAGCATTCACTACGGCACAGTTTTTGGGGATAGAGTATACCTACTTCGATATACGGTTCTACCAGAGCGTATCGCTCGATCTTCCGCTGATTTTGCAGGTGGTGGCGGCCGGTCTCTTTTTCGGTTTCATTTCGGATCTGGTCGTCACTCTCGTCGGCAATACTCATAGATATATAAAAAAGATTCCGCTTCACCCGTATATCGTCGCGTTTGGAGGCGGTGTCGTGCTTGTGGTACTGACACTCATATTTGGAGAGCGGTATCTCGGACTTGGGCTCGAAACGATAAAAGATACCCTAAGTCCCGATCCATACAGTTGCGAGGATTTGCCGTGGTACGCCTTTTTACTAAAAACTCTGTTCACTTCGTTGACGCTTGGTGTAGGAGGCAGCGGCGGGATAATCACACCTATCTTTTACATAGGCGCCACGAGCGGTCATCTTTTCGGGCAGCTTGCCGGCGGCGAACATATAGCGCTCTTTGCGGCACTCGGCTTCATCAGTGTCGTCGCAGGCTCTACGAACACTCCGATAGCAGCTACCATCATGGCTGTTGAGCTGTTTGGACTGGAGATAGCCCATTATGCCGCGTTGAGCGCCGTTATAAGCTTTTTGACAACCGGTCACAGGAGTGTTTTCGCGTCGCAGATTCTGGCTATGAAAAAGTCGGAGATACTCGAAGTGAAAGTAGGGGAGGTCATAGAGAACGCCGATGTCGATCTCGAAGACGAAAAGATAGGACGTATAAAAGATATAAAAGAGCGCTTGAAGCGCAAAAGAGAGAAGCTCAAAGAGAGAAGAGCCAGAAGTGTGACGTTAAAAAGAGAGGATAAATAAGATGGATATAATAATCGCCGGAGCCGGACGGGTAGGGTTCAATCTGGCGCGAACCCTCTGTGTCAAGCACAATGTCACGGTCATAGATCGCAATATCGATGCGCTCGAGCGGCTACAGGAGAGTCTGGATATTCTTCCGGTACACGGCGATATAGAAGACCCGGAGACTTACAGAAAGCTTACCGATAAAGATAGCGATCTTTTCATCGCCGTTACAGATCTTGACGAGGCAAACCTGATATCGACTCTTATCGCCGGTGATACAATAGATGTGGATAGAAAGATCATTAGACTGCGCAACTCCTTTTTCGCCAAAAGTTCCATAAAAGAGAAGCTCGGAATAGACGATGCGATTTTCCCTGTAAATATCACCTCCGATACTGTAGTCTCTTTGCTCGACTATCCCAAGGCCAACAATGTCAAGAGCTTTGAATATACCGATTTCAAGCTCGTATCAGTGCGTGTGGGAGAGAAGGCTGACGGTTTGAGGCTCGAGCCTGAAGGGTATGCCGTAGTAGGAGTGGAGAGAGAGAAGAGTTTTTTCATTCCGGAGGCGGACGAACCTGTAAAGGCGAAAGATCTGCTCTATCTTTTCGGCGACGAAGAGCGGATCAGGACGCTTTGCTCGAGGCTCGAGACAGAAGCTCCAGCCGAGATACGCAGATGTGTGGTCTTCGGAGGAGGGGAGCTCGGTGTTTCGATAGCCAAGGCGCTTGTAGGGCTGGGAAAAGAGGTGAAGCTGGTAGAAAAGGATATAAAGCTGTGCCGTCTTGCGGAAGAGAGTCTAGAAGGCGAGGCAATGACAATAAGCAGCAAATACGGCACCGGCGGACTCTTCGAGGAGGAGGGGCTCGGATATGCGGATATGATGGTGGCCGCTACCGACAATGACGAGTACAATATCATAAAATCCCTCGAAGCGAGAGAGCACGGTATCAAAAAAGTTGTCGCCGTAAACAACGAAATGGAGTACTACAGCCTTATGCATTCACTCGGTATCGTCGTGGTTCGCGGTCCTAAAATGAGTGCCTACAACGCCATTTTGGAGAATATCTACTCCAGCGGTGTTGTGACAGAGCGCAGATTTTGCGGAGGCAACGGTGTGCTTTTTTTAAGAAAGATCTTTCCCGGTTCGAAGCTGATAGGCAAAACTCTAAAGCCGCTTAAAAGAGTGAAGCAGGGTCTTGCTTTCATCGTTCGTAACGGTGAGCTTCTCGATTTTATCGAGAAGACAGAGGCGCAGGAGGCAGATGTCATTGTCGCCTTCTGCACGCAAAAGTACGAGTCAGATGTAAAGAAGTGGATAGATGGACTTTAAGAGTATCTTCAAGCTTCTTGGCCTGATAGGAATGACACTCGCAATCTTTTTTCTGATAGACGTCGCCGCCGGTATCGTATATGGCGAGGATATTTGGCCCATGCTTCTTTTTGTCACGCTCTTTTTTTTCGCGAATGCACTCGTATGGCTCTTTTTGAGGAGTCATACACTGGATCTTGGAATCAGAGAAAGTATTTTGAGTGTCAATCTTTTATGGATCATGCTCGGTATCGTCGGAGC
>JAMONQ010000024.1 GCA_027065635.1 Campylobacterales bacterium
TACCGCTTATGTTGTATACGCAGATATCGCCCTCTTCGGCCTTTTTCGAGGCAATCAGCGGTTTTACAACTACCGGGGCGACCGTATATTCGGATATAGAGAGTCTGCCCAAAATCGTCTTGATGCACAGAAGCCTGATGCACTGGCTGGGCGGTATGGGTATTATCGTGCTCGGTGTCGGTCTGCTTTCTGTTATAAATCCTACCGGAAGCCTCTCTCTTTTCAAGGCGGAGTCGACCGGTATACGTATGGAAAAACTGACACCGAGAATCAAGCATACCGCTCTTAGTCTGTGGGGAGTCTATCTGTTTTTGACTCTTGCCGACATGCTTCTTCTAAAGCTTTTCGGTATGAGCTGGTTTGACGCTTTGAATCACGCCTTTTCGACAATTTCCACAGGCGGCTTTTCTACGAAAAACAGCTCTCTCGGTGCATTCGAGAGTGAAGGTATAGTTTGGACGACCACTCTTTTCATGCTTCTTTCGGGGATAAACTTCCTGGCCCATCTGAAACTCTACTACAAAGACGGAAGCGGTTACGCAAGTGAAGAGGTCAGGTGGTATTTGACGACTTTTCTGCTGCTTTCAGCGATATTGACGGCGGTGCATATCGACTTGGGTTCAGATACCTTTTACCATTCACTAAAACACTCGTTTTTCACGATCGCATCGGTTATGACCACTACCGGCTTCGCTACCGTTGACTACGGTGGATGGAGCAGTCTCGCAATCGCCGTGATACTCGTGGCGATGCTGACCGGAGCAAACGCCGGCTCTACGGCAGGAGGTGTCAAGATTATTCGCTATGTCATAATTTTCAAGACTCTTTTTAGCGAATTCAAACGTATAGTCCACCCCAGTGCCGTGATTTCTGTTTTTGTAGACGGAAACAAACTCAACGAAAGAGTACTCGCCGCAACGTTCGGTTTTTTCACTCTATATATTCTGACTGTTTCAGCACTGACTATCTACATCTTCGCATGCGGGTTCGACGCGATGACGGCACTCTCCGGCGCATTGGCCATGGTGGGAAATATAGGACCCGGTTTCGCTCTTGTCGGGCCGGCTCAAAACTTCGGCTTTTTTGGCGATCTGGACAAAATTGTCCTCTCTTTCGGAATGATCGTGGGCAGACTGGAGTGCTATACGGTTTTTATACTCTTGAGCGCGGCGTTTTGGAAGAGGTTTTAGGCTACAGGATCTCCGGTTTCCCGAAGTAGTATCCTTGTGAGTAGTCTATACCGAGATCTTTTATGATGTTGAAGATCCTCTCGTTCTCTACATACTCCGCTACTGTCTTGATATTCTGCTCTTTTGCGAAGGAGACGACAGTTTTTACGACGGAGCGGGAGAGTTTGCTCGTTTCGATGTTTTTTATGAGGCTTCCGTCGATTTTGAGAATATCGGGCCGATAATCAAGAAGCCTCTCGAAATTGGAGTAGCCGGTACCGAAATCGTCGATCGCTATCTCGACTCCCATCTCCTTGATATTTGCGATGAACGATTTGATCTGTTCGAAATCCTTTACATTCTCATCTTCCAGAAGTTCGAATACGACTCTTGACGCCTTTTGGCTGTGGCGCTCGAGCAGTCTGTAGATTTCGTTGCGGCTCGATCTCTTCTCTATATCGAGAGCCGAGAGGTTGATGGATATCTTTTTGTCGGTTCTATCGAGCGCCAAGAATGCGCTTTCGAGTACCAAAGAGGTGATGATGGGATAGTATTTACTCTTTTTCGCTGTTTCCAAAAAGAAGTATGGAGAGATTGTCTTGCCGTTTTCGTCGATCAGTCGCGCCAGCGATTCATATTTTTGTATCTGGAGTGTTTTGTTGTCCACTATGGGCTGAAAGTGGCAAATGATATTTTTCGACTCTATGGCCCTTTTTATCATCTTCAGAGTCTGAAGATTCTGCTCGGCTTTGACATGCTCCTTTTCTACAAGATCGTTGGCGACAATGAAGTCCTGTTTTTTATCTATCAGCTTCTTGAGGCCGTACTTTGCGTTCTCGAGGGCGTTTTTGCCGTAAGAGAAACTGACCAGTACGGATGCTTCGTAATCTATCTCGTCAAGACTTATGCCTGTCTCGTTTACTCTGTTTTGAAACTTCTTGAGTCGCTCTATTATGAAATCGGACCTGTATAAGCATATCTTTTTGTCTTTGGCGAAGGCGTACTCGCCGTTTCCAAGAGAGTAAACCCTCTCAAATCCGAACTCTTCGGGAATGTAGTTCAGAAGTCTATCGGCGAACTTCTCTTCTATTGTCTGGGTCAGTTTATGGCCGTAGAACTTCTCTATATCGTCAAAACCATCTATCTTGACAAGTATCACTACCGTCTCTTCGCAAGAATCTATCAGATCGTGCAGCTGCTTTCTTGGGTTCATTATGTCCGTTATATCGTTACGAAGAGCGATATATTCGATTATGTCGCCGTTTTGGTCGAGTATCGGCTTGATCGTAGTCTGGACATAGTAGAAGTTGCCGTTTTTTTTACGGTTTTTTACGACTCCCTGCCAGATTTTCTTCTCCTTTTTGATCGTCTGCCACATCTGCCGGAAAAACTCCCTTGGAACGTCAGGGTGTCTTACGATATTGTGGGGTTTTCCGATGAGCTCTTCTTTCGTGTAGCCTGAAATTTTGCAAAAGGCGTCGTTTACATAGGTTATTATCCCTCTTCTGTCCGTTTTGGAGATAATGTTTCCTACATCTGTAATCTCCTGATATTGACGCAGAAGGTTGAGGTTTTTTGATGCCTCCTCCTTTAGATAGAGCTTCTCTACGATATTGTCGAGTACGCCCAGAAACTGCTCGAGATCTATAGGCTTCATGAGGTAGCCGTCGACTCCGAGCTTGATGCTGCTCATGAAGTATTCAGACTCGTTGTGGGCCGACAGAACGAGAATGGGGATCTCCCTGTTTTGCTCCCTGATTCTCTTTATCATCTGAAGACCGTTCATATTCGGCATATTGATATCTGTAATTATCAGGTCCGCTCTCTCCTTTTCGAAAAGTTCGAGACCCTCTTTGCCGTCTGCGGCTGTGACGGTTTGGGCGAAAAATTCGTCGAAGATCGTAAGAGTGGAGCTGCGGGCGGTAGGGTCATCCTCTACGTACAGGAGTTTCAGGCGACTGCTGTAGGAGATGATCTTTTCCATATTCTCTGTCATGAAGCCCCCTCCAGTTTTATGATGAATCTCGCTCCCGATTCGCTATTTTCTACACCAAGAGTGCCGTTACAATGCTCTTCTATGATCATTTTGGACATATATAGTCCAAGACCGGTTCCATTCTTTTCGAGTTTCGTAGAGAAGTACGGATCGAATATCTTGTCCATAATATTGTCCGGGACTCCGCCGGCATTGTCGTGCACTTCCAGTACGGCATATTTTCCATCCTTGTATGTACTGATCTCGATCCACGGCGACTCCACACCTCTTTCGACAAGCGCATCTTCGGCATTTTTGATCAGGTTCAAAATCACCTGCTTGAGTTCGTTGGGGTAGGTATATATCGTTTCGTTGCACTCGAGCTTCAATCTCGTCTCGATACTCTTGCTCTTCAAAGAGATATCCACGATAGACAGAGCCGAATGTATCAAGGATTCGTAGGTCGTCTCCTCCTTGCCTCTGTTGGGTTTGAAAAACTCCCTGAAGTCATCTATCGTGGAGCTCAAGTGTTGCGAGTATTCTGATATCTTGTCCGATAGATCTATCGCCGTCTCTTTGTCGAGTTTGCCGAGCTTCGCTTTTATATTGATAGCCAGTGAGCAGGAGCTTATGGCGGAGAGGGGCTGTCTCCACTGGTGTGCGATCATACTTATCATCTCACCCATCTGTGCGAGTCTGGACTGGTGCAGTATATGTCTGTCCTTCTCCCTGTTCTTTCTTACCTCCTCCTCGACTCTCTTTTCAAGGGTTCTGTTCAACTCTTCGATCTTCTTCTTGTCCGTTATATCCTGACGGATAGATGTGTACCCCACCTTTTCGCCCTGATGGTTGTATAGCGGCATCACGACAGCCTTTACCCAGTAGAAACCGCCGTTTTTCTTTCTGTTTTTCAACTCTCCGGCCCAGGTCTTGTCGTTCGAGATCCGCTCCCACATCTTTTTATAAACCTCTTTTGGCGTATCGGGATGCCTGACGATGGCATGCGTCTTGCCGATCAGCTCTTCGGGCTTGTATCCGGAGATTTTGCAGAATCTTTCGCTGGCGTAGACGATCCTGCCCTCAAGGTCCGTTTTGGAAGCGATAACATATCGGTCGAAGTATTTTGACAGATCCTTGAGATCTTCGCTGAGCTCCTCCTTTTCACTGTAAAGCTGACTCTCTCTTTTTAGCAGAATGTAGGAGTAGTAGATAAAAAGAAGAAACATTATCGCAAGGGCGGTAGCGAGTACCATGTTTCTCGAGTGGTACATCTCCGCAAGCGCATCCTCCATCGGTGTCGTGATTTCAAGAACGCCGCGCATATCACCGAGCTTCCACTTGTTTTCAGACCAGTTTTTAAGAGGATGGCTGTTGTGGCACTCCACGCATGCCTGCTGCACCATATAGTCGGCTACTGCGACGCGAAGTACCGGCTTGCCGTCTACGAAATCCTTTTTGTAGTAGAGACCGCCGTTTTCTCTAACCTTTTTGAGCGCCTCCTTCTGAAAAGGGGTGAGTTTTCTCTCTTTTCTGTTTAGAAAAGGAAATTCACTGTATAGTGAAAACTTCACATTCGAACGCTTGGAGTACATTTTGCTCAGATCGTGTATCGTGGTGGTAGGAAACGGCAGCTTGCCGTCGACACCTTCATGGTTGTAGTCGAACTTGAGTTGCGGGGCGAACTTCTTTACGTCTCTTACGACCGAGAGGGTATAGTATTCGCGCTCCATCTGCAGACGCTCGACTGCGTTTTTGGAGTGACGCACTATATTTTTTACAAGCCCCTCTTCCATAATTAGCGGAATGTAGTAAAACAAAAAGCCGCCGAGAATCAAAGAAGTGACAAATACCGGAATCAGTATCTTGCTGGTTTTTAGAATGTTTAAAAATTTTTCCATAGGTAGCTTCTTGCTTAAAATAGTCGCTGCAATCTATATCGTCAAATACGGAAAAATTTGAATGCGGGTATACGAGCGGCTTGAAGCGGATACGAATATCGCCGTTTCAAACGTGTCGTTTACCTTTCGTTAACCGACAATTTGTTTTCATTAGTCGCATATGACTATAATTTGATCAATATCAATACCGGAGAGAGTGTATGAAAGGAACTATAGAAGCGATTAAAAAAGAGGTTTCCAAGGTGATTGTAGGGCATGAGCATCTGATAGACTCGATGCTCGTGGCTCTGCTGTGCGAAGGGCACCTTCTTGTCGAGGGGGTACCCGGACTCGCCAAGACTACGGCTGTAAACGCGCTTGCGGCCGCACTCGGACTGAAGTTCAGGCGTGTGCAGTTTACTCCTGATCTGCTTCCAAGCGATATAACGGGGACGGAAATTTATGATCAACGAAGCGGAGAGTTCAGGATAAAGCACGGACCAGTATTTACAAACCTGCTGCTGGCCGATGAGATAAACCGTGCGCCTGCCAAGGTCCAGTCTGCACTTCTGGAAGTGATGCAGGAGCGACAGGTGACTATCGCCGAAGAGAGCTACAGTGTAGATCGTCCCTTTCTGGTACTTGCTACACAAAACCCGGTAGAGCAGGAGGGTACCTATCGTCTGCCGGAAGCTCAGCTGGACCGCTTCATGCTGAAAGTGGACGTAGGTTACAACACGATCGAGGAGGAGTTTGAAGTGGTTAGCCGTGTAGCCGCACACGGTTTCGCCTCCGTTTCACAGGTGGCCGGCAAGGATGATATAAAAGCGATGCAAGATAGCCTCGGGGCGGTACATGTAGACGATGCGGTACAGATGTATATGCTCAAACTCGTCTTCGCTTCCCGCTACCCTGCGCAGTA
>JAMONQ010000025.1 GCA_027065635.1 Campylobacterales bacterium
CGGTCTAAAAGAGCTCGAGGAATATATTGAGTTCGGTGCGAGTCCGCGCGCCTCGATCGATCTTTTCAAGGCGAGCCGGGCGGTGGCGCTGATACGCGGGAACGACTATGTCACTCCCGTAGATGTAGCGGAAGTGCTCCACGACGTACTGCGTCACAGGATCATTCTCGGCTACAAGGCTGAGGCCGCCGGGATAACCAGTGACGACGTGATTACGAAGATCCAAAAGGCCGTACCGCTGCCATGAACAGAAAGCTGAACACCCTCCTGATAAAGACCAGGCGGCGCCTTTTCGGACAGAATGTCGGCAACAACATCTCTGCCTTCAAGGGTAACGGAATAGATTTTGCGGAGTTGAAAGAGTATAGTTACGGCGACGACGTTCGCAAAATCAACTGGAAAGTGACCGCAAGAGAGCAAAAACCGTATATCAACGTCTTCAACGAGGAGAGGGAACTCAATATCGTAATAGGCTTTCTGCTGTCCGGTTCCATCTATTTCGGATCGTACCGGCAGAAACAGGAGGTGATGGCGGAGGTTTTGGGGCTCTTGTCCTTTTCTGCGCTGAAAAACTCCGACAAGGTAACAACACTCTTTTTCGATGAAACCCCGGTGCGCTTTTTCAAACCGACCAAGAGCCAAAAGAGTGCAACCGCCGCCCTGGAGTATGCATTGAGCGTAGATGTTCTCGGCAAAAGGGGTGACGCCGGGGCGCTCGCCGAGTATCTTCTAAAAAGTGTGAAGGAGCGCTCGATAGTACTTCTTGTAGGAGATTTTTACGATATGCCGGATCTCTCTTATCTTGGTGCGAAGCATGAAACATATGCTGTCGTGGTCAGGGATCGATTCGAGGAGGAGCCGGAACTTTTCGGCGAGTACGAGCTTGTCGATCCGGTCACCGGGGCCGATAGCCGTCTGGAACTCGACGAGGGTGTGATCGCTGCATACCGCAGAGAGATCGAACGTCACGACGAGGAGCTCTTTTTGCATTTCAGGAAAAACCGAATCGCATATACGAAAATCTATACGGACGAGGATCCGTTTACCAAGCTTAGAGAGATGCTCAAATGAACGAAGTACTGCAGAAGCTGAAGGATATAAAACCGCCCGTTGAGGTACCGGATAACTCTTTGTGGCTTCTGGTCGCTCTTTTGGCGCTTTTGATGGTCGCAGCGGGAGCTCTTTTTTGGTTTCTGAAAAGAGGTTCAAAAAAGAGAAAGAGAAGAAGAAAGGATCCGGTAGAGATAGCGAAATCGAAGCTCGGAGAGATAGATTTCAAGGATACCAAGAGGGCCGTTTATACATTTGACGAGTTTTTTCCGGTCGTAGCGGCGGGTGATCCGGAGTTGATGGAGGAGTTTCAAAAGCTCTTCGAGGATCTGCAGAGGTATAAATACAAAAAAGAGGTGCCGCCGCTGCAAAAAGAGGATAGAGAGAGGATCGAAGCGTTGATAAAGAGGGTAGTTTCATGAGCGTTGAGTTCGGTTTCGAGTATCCGGCACTCTTTTCTCTGCTGATACTCTATCTGCTGTGTGTTCGTTTTTGCAAACCGAGGTACGGAGGTCTTCTCTTTCCGGGAGCTCTCATGCTCGAAGCTGCCGGGTCGAAACGGCTGAAGCTTCGTTCGTTCCTGAAATTTGCGGCTTTCGCTCTGCTCGTTACGGCACTCGCTTCACCGGTCGTCAAAAACGAGGTGCGAATCGAAAACGACAAGGGGTACGAAATCTCTTTGATCCTGGATGCGAGCGGCTCCATGGCCGAGGGAGGCAAGTTCGATATAGTCAAGCGTATCGTAGAGTCGTTTGTAAGGGAACGCAGGCATGACAAGATCGGGTTGACGATCTTTGCCGACTTCGCCTATGTCGCCGTCCCTTTGACCTACGACAAGGCATCTTTGCTGAGGCTTCTGGAGAAGATCGAAGTCGGCATCGCCGGAACGAGCCGTACCGCCTTGTATGAAGCTCTCTTTATGAGTACGAAGCTTTTTAGGGATTCGGATGCCAAAAACAAGATTGCCATTCTGCTTACGGACGGTATGGACAATGCCGGCACTGTGCCGCTGGAAGTAGCCGTAAATACAGCCAGAAAGTACGGCATAAAAGTCTATACGATCGGTGTCGGACAGCCTGGAGACTTCAATCCGTACGTGCTTGAAAAGATAGCGAACGAGACCGGCGGCAAATACTTCGCTGCCGATAGCGTAAAGAGACTCGAAGAGGTCTACAAAACGATCGACAGGCTCGAAAAGAGTGATATAAAGGCGGATAGTTATGTCAAAAAGAGTTACTACTATGCATGGCCGCTTTCGGCTGCGCTTTTGTTGATGGCGGCGCTTCTTTTCTGGAGGCGAAGATGAGTTTTGTTTATCCGGAACTACTGCTTCTGATTTTTTTGTTGCCGCCTCTTTGGTATTTGACAGGAGGTGGAGAGAACGAGTTGAAACGGCGTTTTAGTCCCGAGCTCTACAAAAAGATGCGAATCGCCGGAGGCGGATTGTCAAGAAGCGGCAGACGCGCGCTGCTTCTTGGTGCCGTCGCCTTTGGTATCGTCGCCCTTGCGCGTCCGGTCATAGAGAAGGGCGAAATCAGAATAGGAGGCGAGACAACGGATCTGGTCGTTGCGTTCGATATCTCCCGTTCTATGTTCGCGAACGATCTGTATCCGAACAGACTGGAGATGGCAAAGCGCAAGTTTCACGATCTGCTCGGATATATGAAAGATACCCGTATCGCAGTGATCGGATTCAGCTCCAGAGCCTTTCTGGTCGCTCCGCTCACCAGGGACTACTCGTCACTCAGGTATCTGGTGGATCATATGGGGCTCGACTTCGTCTCTTTGAAGGGTACCGACATGATGGCGCCGCTCGAGGTGACTTCCGATCTTTTGAAAGAGAGAAAAAGCAAAGCGCTGCTGCTCTTTACCGACGGTGGAGACGCCAAAGACTTCAGCGAGGAGATCGCTTACGCAAAAGCTCACGGCATCACTATCTTTATATATGCTCTGGGCACCAAAAAGGGCGGGATAATGAAGCTCGAGGATGGAAGTGTGGTGCGCGATGTGAACGGCGATGCGGTCGTTACACATCTCAATCCGGCAATTAGCGCGCTCGCATCGGCTACGGGCGGGCTCTATATGGAGTATTCTCTACGCTCTGGCGACATGAGGGCGCTCGCATCGGCTATTCGCGCAAGCCTTGAAACGCAAAAGAGTAAAGAGCGTACCATAAAGGATAGAAAGGAGCTGTTCTACTACCCGCTTGCGACCGCTCTTTTGCTCTATTTAGCGAGTCTCTTTTCACTACCGTCCGAAAGGAGAGGCAATCACTTCAAAAGAGAAGGAGCGGTCGAATGAAAAAAGGGATCTTCGTCGTACTCTTGGCAGTATCTCTGCTAAATGGAGGGGTGTTTGATTTCATGACGCTTGAAAAGGCCCGGGAAGCGTATGCAAAAGGGGAGTATGAAAAAGCCGCGAAGCTTTATGAAAAGATTGCCGCAAACGGCTCCGACGAGGCAAAATTCAACGCCGCGGACGCTCTTTACAAGGCGGGTGACTATGCCGCCGCCTTGAGGCTTTATGAAGGAGTGAACAAAAAGAGTCTCGAGTTTGAAAAGTATCACAATATCGGAAACACATACGCTCTGCTTGGAAAGATCGACGAAGCGATAGAAGCCTACAGGAGGGCTTTAAAGATCAGGGAGGATCCGGATACAAGATACAATCTGAAGCTTCTCGAAGAGATGAAACGCAAGAAAGAGCGAAACAAGAAAGATCGAAACCGAAACAGCGAAAAAGAGAACCGAAACCAAAAAGAGAGTTCGAAAAACACAAAAGAGAAGGGTGAACAGAAAGAGAACGCAGAGGAAGAGAAAGGATCATCCGGCAAGCGCGAAAAAGAGCAAAAAGAGAGTGAAAACATGGAGTCAAAAAAGAGTGGTCGAAAAGAGAAAGAAGAGAAGATGAGAGAAAAGGATAGCAAGAGCAAAAAAGAGAACGCAGATGAAAAAGAGAAGATGATGAATGCAGAGGCGAAGGAGGAGCCCATCAGCGATATGGAGCTCAGGAAATGGAACGAAGAGCTCAATCGGCGCGGAATACATACGCTGATGCTCCCGCTGCCGACAAAAGAGCGCAAAGGAGGTGTAGATGAGATCGGTGAGTGGTAGATGGTTGGTTCTGTTACTTCTTGTCCCTCTGTTGGCCGCGGCGGCATCGGTTCGTCTGGAGGTCGACAAGCGCTCTATAGTCGAAGGGGATACCGTCACATTCACCATTACGGCCGAAGGTAGGGATGTAAAATTCCCGGTGGTCAAGTCGATAGGCGGTTTTCCAATCCTCACCACCGCAAAAAAGAGCAGTATCTCCATTGTCAACGGTACGGTAAGCAGGTCGATCTCCAAAAGCTACACTTTCGCCCCTATGAAAGATGTCAAGATTCCTCCGCTCGAGGTAGAGGTGGATGGAAAGCTTTTTGAAACGGAGCCTGTAGAGATATCGGTCGGTCATATACAGAAGCAGCACCGAAACGGCGGCGACAGCCCATCCTTGAGCCTGATTCTCGACAAGAACGAGAGCCGCGTGGGAGAGGCTTTGAGGATGGAGGTTCTTGTAAAGTATCCAAAAGATAGAAACTATGTGGACGTTCAGGTTCAGCGCCCGGAGTTTGCCAATTTCTGGATAAAACAGATAGGAGACAAGGAGGTATATGACGACGACGGCTATCGTGTGATCAGATACCGCTACCTGATATTTCCCCAAAAAGCCGGCAGGTTCGAGTTGGGACCGTTGCAGGCGACTCTGGCAAGAAGAGTGAAAATCAAGAGTCCGTTGGCGAACGATCCATTTTTCGATGACGACTTTTTCGGCTCCATGTTCGCGAGGCTGGAGAGAAGAAACATAGTCTCCGGCAAGATCGCGGTGAAGGTGGATCCTCTCCCTTCGGGAGTCGATCTAAACGGTCTTTTCGATATAGAAGCCGAGGCCGACAAAACGAGAGTGGAGGCTAACAAGCCGGTCCATGTCACAGTAAAGGTAAACGGTATCGGCAATATCGACGATGTAAAAAAGTTCGAGCCGGATATTCCGGATGCTGTAGTCTATGCGGACGATCCGAAGATCGAAGCATATATCCAAAACGGAGAGTACGGCGGCACCTTTACCCAGAGGATCACTATCGTTGCCGACAGGAACTTTACCGTTCCCTCTTTTGAGATCAGATACTTCGACCCGAAGAGTAAAAAGGTCGTCTCAAAGAGAACGGATCCGATAGAGATCGAGGTGGTCGGTGCAGTCGCCGCAAACAAGAGTACATCACCGGAACATGCAAACGAGACTCTCTTTGAGGGTGCAGGCAAGCTTGAAAAAGAGGAGCGTGCGGTATCGGCAAAAGTCGGCGAAGAGACACGATGGCTATATCTGCTGACAGGATTCGCGGCCGGGGCTGCCTGTGCGTACCTGTTTTTGGCCGCTCGAGGCTACAGGAGGCGCAAAAAGCCGAAAGAAAAACCCCTCTCAAAGAGGGTCGTGGCGGCTAAAAGCGACAAGGAGCTACTCGAGCTGCTGCTCCCTTATGTCAGGCAAAGCGAAGTGATAGAGGCGGAGGTGAGGAAGCTCGAAGAGAATATATATAAAAACGGTAAAAACAGAGTGGACAAGGATAGCATAATAGAGGAGCTGGAGTGGCTCGAAGAGGAGGCTCGATAGAGCCTTCTGCGTTTTTTGAAAATCACCTTCTAAGTGTCGCGACAAGTCTTCTTCTCTTTAAAAGCATAGAGAGAGCGTCGCCAATATCGTTGCAAACGATATTGGCACTTCTCATAGCGTCGGCGGCGCAACCCTCCTTGCCGATTACCGCCACCCCAATCGCCGCGGTTTCGAGCATCCTTTTGTCGTTGTTTCCGTTTCCTATTGCGATACACCTTTCCGCTTTTAGAGATTGTACATAGGCCGCTTTCTCCTCTGTGTGGTCACCGCTTTGAAGAATCTTCAGTACAAACCCGAGCCCCTCTATCTCCTTTTTGACACTGCCGAACGTATCGGCTGTAACGATATGCACTCTGAAACTCGATGAGAGCTCAGTCAGAAGATCTTTGGCCACGGCGAGCATTTTCCCGTCCAAAGCCACGGTTCCGTTGTAGTCGCATACGATATTTTCTATATTCATCACTCCGTAACCAGGTATTTCTATCATGTCCGCTCCTCGTTTCCGGTTTGGGTGCTATAATAATCTTTATACAACTATACACCAAACGGATCGAAAATGGAAAGTGTGAAATTGACAGAGTACAGTCACGGTGCCGGATGCGGTTGCAAAATCTCTCCGGCTCTGCTCGACGAAATTTTGCGAAGTGCGAGATCGAAAGCGGATCATCCATCCCTGCTTGTAGGAAACGATACAAAAGACGATGCGGCGGCATACGATCTTGGCGACGGAAGATCTCTTCTTTCTACGACCGACTTTTTCATGCCTATAGTCGACGATCCTTTCACATTCGGAAAGATAGCGGCTACAAACGCGATCAGCGATATCTACGCAATGGGCGGTACACCTTTGATGGCTATCTCGATCTTCGGGTGGCCGATCGACAAACTTCCAGCAGAAGTGGGGCGTGAGGTTATCGAGGGGGGACGATCTGTATGTGAGGAGGCGGGTATACCGCTTGCAGGCGGCCACTCCATAGACTCTCCAGAGCCGATATTCGGGCTGGCGGTGAGCGGAATAGTGAAAAACGAACACCTTGTGCGTAACGACAGGGCGGAGTCTGGATGCTACATCTACCTGACCAAGCCTCTTGGTATCGGGATATTGACGACGGCACAGAAGCGAAAAATCATAGCCGAAGGCGATATAGAGCCGGCGATAGAGGCGATGACTACGCTAAACAGAGCGGGTGCCGCTTTTGCCTCTTTGAAAGGGGTGGTAGCCATGACCGATATAACCGGCTTCGGTCTGCTGGGACACCTTTGCGAAATATGCGAAGCGAGCGGAGTGAGTGCGAGAGTCTACTCCCGTAAAGTACCGCTTCTGCCCAATGTAAAAAAGTATAGAGACCTTGGCGCAATACCGGGCGGAACCGTAAAGAATTTCAAGAGTTACGGCCACAAGATCTCTCCTCTATCCAAAGAGACGCGTGATATACTCTGCGATGCTCAGACCTCAGGGGGACTGCTGGTAGTCGTGAAAAAAGAGAAGAGTGCCGCTTTCGAAGAGGTGGCCGGCAGATTCGTAACGGCGCTTGAGCCGATAGGGGAGACGATCCCATTGCGCGAGCCGCTGATCGAGGTGGAGTAGTTGGAGCCTCTTTTTGACGATTTTCGCACACTGGTTAAAAGGAGGCGGCCGCTTGTTGATGTGCGTGCACCGGTAGAGTTCAAAAGAGGGGCTTTTCCTGGCGCCGTCAATCTTCCCCTGATGAACGACAAAGAGAGAGAAGCGGTCGGAATCTGCTACAAGAGAGAGGGAAACGAAGCGGCAGTGAGGCTCGGACATGAGCTGGTAAACGAAGCTGTCAGGGCATCGAGGATCGAAGCCTGGTGCAGGTTTGTAAAAGATAATCCCGATGCTCTTCTTTACTGTTTCAGGGGAGGGCAGCGCTCACGGATCGCGCAGGAGTGGATGGTCCGGGCAGGTTGTCCGATTCCCAGGCTAAAAGGCGGTTACAAAGCCTTCAGAAGATTTCTCATCGAAGAGACCGAGCGTATAAGTGAGCGTCTGTCTCCTCTGATACTTGCAGGTCGCACCGGTTCCGGAAAGACGCGACTTTTGAAATTGATCGACAGAAGTATCGATCTTGAAGCCTTGGCCAACCATCGTGGCTCAGCTTTCGGCGCCAGACTATCGCCGCAGCCTACCCAGATAGATTTCGAAAACAGTGTAGCCTACGACTTGATCGAAAAGAGCGACAGATTCGGATCCGCTCTTCTTTTCGAGGATGAAGGGCGCAATGTGGGGCGCCTCTATCTTCCGAGGCCGCTATTTCTGTCTCTCGAGAGAGCACCTTTGATAGTTTTGCAGACTCCCATCGAAGAGAGGGTGACGAATACGTGGAAAGAGTATGTAATAGAGGCTCAAAAGAGTTTTGAAGAGGCCGGGGCAGATGATCCTTTGACAAAGTGGAGC
>JAMONQ010000026.1 GCA_027065635.1 Campylobacterales bacterium
CAGTGCGAGAGCCGAGTTTGCGTTTTTTATCAAATCTTTCGCACTCTCGCCGTTTTTCGGATAGCAGCATATTCCCATACTGACGGTAAGCATCAGACTCTTTCCCGAAACAGTTATATTTTTATCAAATTCGGACTCGATCTTTTGCACCAGTTCATTTGACGAGATATCGTTCTCGTCGGCCAATATGACGAACTCGTCTCCGCCGTAGCGATATATGGCGGCACCGCTTAGTATATCTTCGAAAATTCCTCCGACTCTTTTGATAACATCATCTCCGAAACGGTGACCGAATGTGTTGTTTATCGTCTTGAAGTTGTCCATATCGAGAAAAACGATGCAAAAACGCCGATCGGACTCTATCATCTTCTCAATATCTTCAAGCAAGGACTCCTTGTTCTGCAAGGATGTCAGCGGATCGTGTCTTTTGAGGAAATCGCTTCTTGCTTCGGCACTTTTGAGCTCTTCGAGCATGACCATCTTATCCGTTATGTCATATACGATTCCGACCATCCTCAAAGGGTTGCCGAAATCGTCTCTTATGACAAAACCCTTTTCGTGTACCCAGGCTCTCTTTCCCGACTTGAGACGGATTTTGTGTTTGAGGTCGTAAAACTCCTTTTTGCCGGAGAGAACACTATCTATCTCCTCTAAAACCTCCCTTTTCGTCTCTTCGTCTATGACATCAAGAAACTTTTCGAACGAAGGCTCGAAACTATCGCTGTCTTCACCGTAAATTTCGACTTTACGAGGGCTCCAAAGAACATCGTTGGTACGGATATCCCACTCCCAGTATCCAACATTGGCGACATCTTCGGCCATCTCGAATAGTTTGATGAGCTCTTTCGTTTCAATCTCGTGCTTTATCATGATATATTAGTATATCGAATAATTTCCAAAAAGCTGGAAATATTAGTCGGTTTTATCGGATCGTAGTGTGCGATAGATGAAAAAAAGCTCACTTTATGAGATAAGAAGATGAAAACGTTCAACTTTTTCTATCATTCTCACACTTTCGCAAAAGAGTGGACTTCAACCTCTCTATCGAAGCTTCTGCAGATTTCACTCCCTCGTTATAGGCCATCTCTCCCTTTTTCAGATCTAATATGTTTATGGATCCGCAACCTGCCGGTTCTATGTAAAAGTCGGAAAGCTCTCTGGATCGCTCGATATTTGCCTTCATCATCAGCATCAAAACACGAACAGTCGCGCTGACGATACCGGACGGCAACTTCCTTGGTATCGGATTGACATTTACGCCGATTACGGGATATTCTCTTTTTGAGAGTGGGCGTGTGGGCATATTGTCCATGAAACCACCGTCGGCCAAAAGAGTCTCACCGTAAGAGAGAGGAGAGAAGATCGGAACAAGAGAGGATGATGCGACGCACAGTCTTGCGGCAGGTCCGCTTCCAAAGTAGCTTGCAGAGCCTTTTAAAAGATCGGTACAGACTACGGTAAATGGGATAGGAAGCTTTTCGATCTCTTTGGTATCGAGATTGGAGTTTAGCAGCTCTTCGAGAGGTTTCAGTCCAAAAAGACCGCCTCTTCCCGAAAAAGCTGCGATATCTTTGAATCTGACATCTTTCATTATTTCCAAAACATCTTCCGGGCTCTTTCCGTCGCTCAAAAGAAGACCGACAAGCGCCCCTCCGCTGGCACCGCTGAGAGCTCCTATCTCGAATCCGTGATCGAGCAGGACCCTGATCACGCCGAGATGGGCCATGGCGCGCACTCCGCCTCCGGAGAGAGCTATCGATACCTTCATGACCTTCGCCCCGAAAAACGGGTGCGCAGAGTAGAAAGAATACGCCTTCTAAGCTCCTCGCCCAACCTCTTGCCGCTATATCCCTCCTCAAGAAGGTCCGCCGGCCGTATACCGGTATCGAGCCGCTCTTCGTATATTCCGAGCCTCTTCGCACGATCGGCGACACTGTCCGCATGGATCCCGAGCCACTGCCTAAGGGCGTAGCGAAGCGCAAGAGCGCCGAGAAACCTGTCTGTTATGACCGAAGGGACACACTTTTGAAACTTGAGTACCTTTTTGTATATCGATGGAGTGTGAATCTTTTCACACAAAGATTCGAAATCCAGATGTTTGTAACAGCCGAGCACATACAAGAAAATATATGGACGCATATGTTCATCGGCTGCTTTCGCGGCTCCAACCATCCTGCGGGCCATTTTGAAAAAGTCGGTACGGTTCAGATCGACGCCTACTATCTTTCTATCGATTCCGAGCCCGATCATTTCGAAAAGACCGTAATGAAGCCACGGCGCCTCGAACATCTTTTCAAACTCCCAGAATACCCGCTCTGGAGTCAAGTCGTCCAGCGCCATTGCGCACATTGTATCGCGACTGCTCTTTTCGACCTTGAACTTCAGCCTGGCGGCAAACTGCATGGCGCGCAGAACACGAAGCGAATCCTCCACGAACGTTTCAGGATCCACTATTCGGATAAGACCCTTTTTTATATCTTCCAATCCGCCCCAGTGATCTACGATCTCTTCATCTTTCAGATCGAGCATCAAGGCATTCATGGTAAAATCCCTGCGCCTTGAAGCCTCTTTCGTATCTCTGGCGAGAGCCACTTCAAAACCGCGATGTCCGCTGCCGACCTTCTTCTCGGTTCTTGGAAGGGCTATATCTATTTCACCGTATTTGTATACGAAAAAGCTTCTGCCGACTCCTTTGGCCCCAAGTCGGCTCATGGCGATATCGAATTCATCCACATCGATACCGAAACACTCTATATCGAGATCGGTTACAGGACGCCCTATGATCATATCTCTTACGGCGCCGCCTACAAGATAAAGTCTTACATTCGGATAGTTTTTAGAAAAAAAGTTCTCCACCTCCTCGAGACGGGAGCGAAGTTTGGCGGGAAGTACCGGTTTCACGATTTTTTCAGTTGATCTATACGCTCGTCAACAGTAGCCAGAAGGTATTCGAGGAAGTTTAAAGTGAGCTCTATTTTGGCCTCTACACGCTTGTTGTTCGGAGACTGGAATCCTTCAAAAAGAACAAGCAGACGCTCTCTTAGATTTTGCAAAAACTCCATCTCTCCGGCGTCGAGATCGCTTGTAGATGAGACCGGATCCTCTTTGGCATCCATATATCGAGGCTCGTCAATAGGAGAACCGGACTCCTCTTTTTCATCTTCGGAGCCCTTTTTCACGGAAGACTCGTTTTCGATACTCCTTTGCACCTCTTCGCCTATTTCGGCTATCGTAGAGAGTATCACATCCTTTAGTTCCATGCAGTATCCTTACAGTTTCGCAAGCCAGCGCTCGAACTCGGCGATCTCTTCATCGCTCTCCATCTCGATGAAGACTCTTTTCATCTCTTCATTGACTCCGCCAAAGTGACGCCTGATACCAGAAAGCCTTCTTATGGCAACTCTCGCCTCGTGATTGTCAGGATCGTTTTTCAAAATCTCCTTGTAGATCTCCAGAGCGTCGCTCTTTAGACCCTGAAGTTCGTAGATCTGGGCGAGAGTAAGAGTCTTCACGACTACTTGGAGGCGTAGTTGGCTATGATGGAGCCTATTTCACTCGTAGAGCACACCTCTTTTGCATCGTAGGCGCTCAGATCCTGTGTCCTGTATCCCTCCTGCAGCGCCTGCTTGATGGCTCTCTCGATCCTGTCGGCGGCAGCCTCTTCGTCAAGAGCGAACCTGAGCATCATCGCGGCGCTGGCGATCGTGGCGATTGGGTTGGCTATGCCCTGACCGGCTATATCTGGCGCAGAGCCGTGTATAGGCTCGTAAAGACCGTACTTTTCGCCGATGGAAGCCGAAGGAAGCAGTCCGATCGAACCGCTTAGCATACTCGCCTCGTCACTTAGAATATCGCCGAATATATTTCCTGTCAGTATGACATCGAACTGTTTCGGATCACGAATCAGCTGCATAGCCGCATTGTCGACATACATATGGCTCAATGTCACTTCCGGGTATTGTGCTGCAACCTCTTCTACCGTATCTCGCCAAAGCTGGCTTACATCCAAAACATTGGCCTTGTCTACGGAACATACGCGTTTGTTGCGTTTCATGGCGATCTCGAAGGCCACTTTTGCGATACGAATTATCTCCTGCTTTGTATATACCATGGTATTGAAGGCCTTCTCCCCGTCATTGCCGCGGGGCTCGCCGAAATATATACCACCTATCAGCTCTCTCACCACCATGAGATCGACACCTTCGATTACCGAAGGCTTGAGGGTGGAGGCGTTTACAAGCTCGTCGTAGACGGTGACAGGTCTCAAGTTGGCGAAAACCTGCAACTCTTTTCTG
>JAMONQ010000027.1 GCA_027065635.1 Campylobacterales bacterium
GCAGACCTATTTTGCTCATCAGCCACGCTCCGGCTACCGTAGGACAGGAGTGGCCTGCCAGCTTGACCATATCCAGGTACTCATAGGTGATTCGCCCATCTTCGACAGCTCCGAGAGTCTGCGCAAGAGGATCGAATGTATCTATAGGCTCCACTTCATTGAAAAATTCAGGGTATCTCATAATATTCCTTTATCTTTTAGGGATTGATATATACGCATTGCGCGCACCAGATTGGCCCCATAGAGCAGAAACTCGGCGGCCAAAAGAGCCGCTATCATCTTCCATCCATAGGGAGTGACGACCAAAACGAGACCGGCAGCAAGAAGCACAAGATGTATCCACAGGTGCCACATAGCCTTTTTTGCCGGGATGATATCTCCCATCATCGGTGTCTGCATGACTCCTTTTGCGTTTAGATGAAACCATACGAGAAACGGGACAATCTTGTAACTCATGGCGAAGATCACACTTAGCACAAAGTATCCGAAAAGTAGTGCGGAAGCGAAAAAGAGGCCGCTGAAATCTCCAAACGAAGATAGCGCCGCAAGTATCGACGACAGAACGAGCGACCCCATCGATAGACGCCAGAACCATACGGTAGCGTCCGCCACCGGCCTCTTTCGCTGCATCAGTCTTCTTATGGTTACGATACCGAATCCAGCGAATACAAGAGCAATCGCCAGATCCAAAAAAGGTACGATGGCAGCAAAAAGAGAGGAAAACACCACATTTAGAAGAAGCAGTAAAAAAAGAGCCGGAGGGAAAAATGAGGTTACCGCTTTCGGATACGGCGGAGTCACATAAAACATCTCTATCACCTGAAAAGCCACCGCCATCACAAGGATACCGATCCATCCAGGAAGCATGAAATGGACATGCACGGACCTCAAAACAGATGGATCGAGGCCCAAATCGACTCCCATGAAGGAGAGTGTGAGCAAGATAGCCACAAACACTCCCGCTCCGAGGCTCGATACCGAGAGTATCATCCCTTTTACGGATGGGGTTTTGTTCTCCACACCGAGTAGCTTTCCAAGCATCAGATAGACGACGAATCCGAGGCTGCCGACAAGCAGCAACATAGCCGGATGGAGCAGAATATATATGTCAAAATATAGTGCACACACCAGCATCAGCGTACCCGCCGCCATAAGGAGGTGGATCCAGAAAGCGTGATATCGCGGCTCTTTGATAGCGGCACCGGCAATTACCGGCAGCATCTGAAAGAGTGCTCCCACCATAGCCATACCGGCGACTCCAAGCAGCAGCAGATGGACAACAGCGGCGGTACTTGGGGTATCCCAATACATAACGGTCTGCAAATCGGCAAAAAAGAGTCCGGCCGAAGCGAGCAGGCCAAAGAGCGGTATAGTAAGAAAAAAGCGCATGATAACGCTTATAGGAGGCGCCTGATCGAGTGATAGACCGCGATTAAACACTGCAATACCTCTTCATGATACTCTTCAGATCCATATCTTTATCTTTGGAAAACAGTATATGCCACTCCTTTTTGCCGGCTTCACATACCTCATAGTCGAGTCCGTGACTCTCGGCGATCATTATCAAAGGCTGAGGATATCGATGTATTATCAAATGAAAGCAGTTTTTCGAGCCGAGCCGGCGAAGCATCTGCATGGAGCGCTCCAAAGGCTCCGGATGCGACAACCCGCGGGCATCGAGCTCCAATACTTCTACTTCGTTCAATGCTCTTTCATCTTCTCTACGAGCTCTTTGGCCTGCGAAGCCAACAGCCGGTCGCACATCGCATAGAGCATCTGCTCCTCTTTCATATTGTGCTGCTGCAACAGGATCATCAAGGTATCGGCAACGGAAAAGAAGCGCTCCTTGTCTTCGCTTTTTATGGCATTGCTAAGCTGCTCCAGCAGTTCACGCACCTGATTGTGTTCATAGCGCATTACCTGCGTAGGTCCTTGCGTACTTCCTGAAACCTCTTCAAAAACCGGAAAGAGTATCTCCTCCTCTTTCGAAAAATGTTTTAGTGTCTCTATCATGAAATCTTCAAAATATGAGAATGCAGATTCAAAATCTCCGCCGCTTGCAGCCTGCTCCGCCTTTGCGAAGGACTCGTCGCAGCTTCTGTGCTCTTCTCTCATATAGTTCGATATCTCCATTTACACCTCTCCTATTTGAACATAAAGTATATTTTCGCCATCGAAAAAGCAGCCAGGGCCAGAAACGAGACCATCAACCAATCCATATTCTCTTTCCTGAAACGCCTCGCCACCTGGTGGCAAAAGGCTTTGATTTTGTGCAATGGGATTTTACTCAAAAAAGTCTTTCAAATAGATTGACTTCTATCAACAACCATAATTTTTACAGCGTACGACAAAGTGTCACTATCGTGTCACCAAACTCCCGAACGAAGGGGCGCAGTGACACTTTTGTGAGCTCTTTTTTTATGGCTCGGCAAGTAAAAAAAGCTTACAATTTCAGTGTCCGGCATGCGAGGATTTCGTATCCGGATCCTGCTCCTTTAGCTTGCGACGGAAAGAGCATTTTTGAAGCATGGAAGCTTCCATGACACCCTTATGGAGCCGGCCCAAAGAGGCATTCGCCGCTTTGCGTTACCGGCTCCTCTCAAGGGTGCCTCCAAAGCCCCGAAGAGAGATTCGGAGTTTTGGAGGCCTTCGGGAGAGAGTCTACAAAATACCGCTATAGTAAAGATATTTAAGATGCTGAAAGAGATATTAAAAAGAGACGGAACAAAAGAGCCTTTCGCTCCCTACAAAATAGAAGATGCGATAAAAGCGGCCTTCAAAAGCCAGAACACTACATACGACAGCACCATTTTTTTCAATGTACTGCAAAGACTCAAGCAAAAGCGCATAGCGGCGGTCGAAGATATTCAGGATATGATCGAGCAGGAGCTCTTCAAGGCTAGATATTTCGACGTCATGCGCGCCTTCATGATCTATCGGCATACCCACAAGATGCAAAGAGAGCATATACTCGGCCTCAACGAAGATACGACCTTCGTCAACTCTACGGAGACGATCGAGGAGTATATATCAAAAAGCGACTGGCGTATAAACGCCAACTCGAATACGGGCTATTCGCACGCGGGACTCATAAACAATACCGCAGGCAAGATCATAGCGAACTACTGGCTCGACAAAGTCTACTCGAAAGAGGAAGGGTATGCCCATAGAAACGGGGACTACCACATACACGACCTCGACTGCCTGAGCGGCTATTGTGCCGGATGGAGCCTCAGAGTCCTGCTGGACGAGGGATTCAACGGTGTAAGAGGACGCGTTGAAAGCAAACCGCCAAACCACTTCAGAGAGGCTCTCGGACAGATGGCCAACTTCCTGGGCATCTTGCAGAGCGAATGGGCCGGAGCGCAGGCATTCAGCTCGTTCGATACCTATCTGGCCCCCTATGTATTCAAAGACCGACTAAGCTATACGGAGATAAAAAAAGCGATCAGAAGCTTCGTATACAATCTGAACGTACCTGCACGATGGGGCCAGTCGCCCTTTACCAACATCACGATCGACTGGACCGTCCCCGAAGATCTCAAGGACCAGACCCCCACAAGGGCCCAAAGGCACCTTCTTAGCGGCATCGACGATCGTGACCTTCTGGAGGAGGCCAGAACGCGCGATCCGCAGATCACTTCGCTGGAGCAGATGTGCTACCGCCACTTCCAGAAGGAGATGAATCTCATCAACCGCGCCTACTACGAAGTGATGACCGAGGGAGACAGCACCGGACAGCCGTTTACATTCCCTATTCCTACCGTCAACATCACCGAAGATTTCGACTGGTACGGAGAGAATACCGACATCCTCTTCGAGAATACGGCCAAGATCGGATCCTCCTACTTCCAGAACTTCATCGGAAGCCAGTACAGGCGCGATGAAAACGGCAACCTGGTACCGAACGAAGAGGCTTACAAGCCTGGACACGTACGAAGCATGTGCTGCCGTCTTCAACTCGATCTAAGAGAGCTTCTCAAGCGCGGAGGCGGGCTCTTCGGAAGTGCGGAAATGACCGGCAGCATCGGAGTGGTAACAATAAACATGGCCAGACTCGGATACCTCTTCAAGGGAGACAAAAAGGGGCTTTACGAAAGGCTTGAAGAGTTGATGGATCTTGCCAAGTCCACGCTCGAGAAGAAGCGCCGCTTTATCCAGGAGCTCTATGACCGCGGTCTTTTTCCATACACAAGACGCTATCTTCCCGGTTTCAACAACCACTTCTCCACGATCGGAGTCAACGGAATCAACGAAATGATAAGAAACTTCACCGAAGACGCTCTGACCATAGCGGATGAAGAGGGACAGAAAATGGCGCTCGAGATTCTCGACTTCATGCGTGAAAAGATGAAAGAGTATCAGGAGGAGACCGGCAACCTCTACAACCTCGAAGCGACACCGGCCGAAGGAACGACATACAGGTTCGCAAAAGAGGATAGAAAACGGTATCCCGATATCATCCAGGCAGGAAGCGGAGAGAATATCTACTACACGAACTCTTCGCAAATACCTGTGGACTGGACGGAAGATCCCTTCGAAGCACTCGAGCTTCAAGACGAGCTTCAATGCAAATATACAGGCGGTACCGTATTGCACCTGTATATGAGAGAGCGTATCAGCTCCGCCGAGGCGTGCAGAAATCTCGTAAGGAAGGTGATAACGAACTTCAAACTTCCATATATCACGGTAACGCCGCTCTTTTCGGTATGCCCGAAACACGGCTATATACCGGGCGAGCACGAATATTGTCCAAAGTGTGACGAAGAGTTGCTCAAATCTTTTGAAGAGGAGGGGGAAAAATGTTCGTCATTCTAGCTAAAGAGTATCCGTTCGGTACCTTCATGCGTCTGCTGCTTCGTATGGCCGGTACCACTTTGCGCCCCGATGCAAGGGGCCTTATCTCATACTGAAAGGAGAAAGAGATGTACGACAAAGAAGAGATTTTGAAAAAGTTGCGCGACAAGCGCACAAGATGTACCGTATATACCAGGGTCATGGGCTACCACAGGCCGGTAGAGAGTTTCAATATAGGCAAAAAAGGTGAACATCGTCAAAGAAAGCAGTTCGTTGAACGATAAAAAAATTTTCGACATCACGCCCTTCACCCATCTGGACTATCCGGGCAAGCTCGCCTGTATCGTCTGGTTTTGCGGATGCAATATGCGCTGTATGTACTGCTATAACAGCGATATCGTCTTCGCAAAGGAGGGCAACTATACAGAAGAGGATCTGTACGGTTTCCTCGACAAGCGTGTCGGCTTGCTTGACGGAGTGGTACTGAGCGGCGGCGAGCCGACCATGCACGATCTTCTGCCTCTATGCAGAGAGATAAAGAAGATGGGTTTTTCGATAAAGCTCGACACGAACGGTCTAAACAGCGATCTTGTAAAGAGCCTCGTAGAGGAGGGAGTCATAGATTATATAGCACTCGATTTCAAGGCCATGAACGGAAAGTTCGGCTATGTTACGGGTTCGAGCAAATACCAGAATTTCGTCAAAACGCTGAAGTTTCTGATATCCAGCCAAACGGAATTCGAAGTCCGTACGACCATACACGCCGACCTTCTTCAACCGCAAGATATAAATCTGATGATGAAGGAGTTGAAATCCTACGGATACGACGGCACCTACTATCTTCAAAAGTTCATAGAGACGAAAAACAATATCGCAAATATGGAGAAGCCTGAAAAAGAGTTCGACGAAAACGCACTTGAAGATATACTGGAAATTGTCTGGCGGTAGAGTTTTTTACAAAAAACGTTACTCTACTTCACCCTTTTCATTTCTGCAAACCAGAAGATACCCCTGTCCCGAGATATTCTCTATCAGCCTTCTATCACTCTTTTGCCTCACTCTCTTAATGAAGGTTCTAAGTCTGTCGTCGCTAACCTCTTCATCACCCCATAGGGCTGTTTTGATTGCTTCGTTCGAGAGATAGTGATTCGGACTGTGCAGAAGCTGTGCGATAAAACGGCTCTCACGTTTGCTCAGATGCACCAGAACACCCTTTTTGAAAAGCTGCTCGCTTTGCAGATCGTACTCGAAAGGCTCCAGCAGTTTTATTCGACTCTGTTTTTTTATCCTCTCCGCCAATTCGCAAAGATAGGAGAGAAGCTCTTCCGGGTCGAAGGGCTTTATGAAATACTTCACGACACCTGCATCGATCGCTCCGAGAAGCTTCTGTTTGTCGCTGTATGCACTGAGTATTATCACCGGGGTATCCGGATCTTCCGACTTGATGGCCGACGCAAGCTGCAAACCGTCCATTTTCGGCATGGTGATATCGGTAATGACGATATCCGGTTTGAGCCTCCTGTACGCATCGAGTCCCTCTATTCCGTCATGCGCGATGACAAACTCCGCAAAGTAGTCGCCTATGGCCTCTTTGAGCAGCTTTGCCAGAGTCACCTCGTCTTCTACCAGCAAAACGCGCATTTTTACCAGTCTCGCACTACACGACATCCACACACTCCTTCACCAGAGGAATTTTTATGACGAAACAGGCGCCGTCTTCGAGATTCTTAACCTCTATACTGCCCGAAAGCCCCCTCTCTATAATCATCTTGGACATAAAGAGTCCCAGACCGGTACCCTTTGCCGTATGTTTCGTAGTAAAGTAGGGCTCGAATATTCTCTCCAAAATCGACTCCTCTATTCCGCCGGCATTGTCCGCAATGACTATTTTGGCAAAATCATCCTCTCTGACCACTTCGATGCGAACGACCTTTTTACCGCTTTTGGATTCAAAAGCGTCTTTGGCATTTTGCAGCAGATTGATTATGACCTGCGAAAGCTCGTTGCTCACACCTACGGAACGCAGCGTCGTATCTATCGACTTTTCGATATGGATATGCTCTTTTTCGAGCGTCTTTTGCAGAATCTGCAGCGACTCCTCTATACTTTTTGAAACGGTAAAGGGCTCTTTGGGCTTGTCCGGTCTGAAAAAGTTTATGAAATCCTCGATGGTCTGAGACATGTTCTGAATCATGAACTTGGCTTCCGAATATATCGCCTCGACCTGCTCGTCATCCCTTTTTTGGGAGGCTCTTTTGAGATTGAAGAGCGCAAGCGTGAGTTCTGTAAGAGGTTGTCTCCACTGGTGGGCTATATTGGCCATCATCTGTCCGAGACTCGCAAATCTCGATTGCCAAAAGAGCATCTTCTGCTTCTCTTCGTTCTTTCGAACCTCCTGGCGTACTCTCTCTTCGAGATGTTTGTTGAGCTCGTAGAGCTTTTGTGTCTGAAGAGCCACCCGTTTTTCGAGTGTTCTGTTGAGAGCTTCGAGTTCACGCTCCTTCTTCTCAAGCGCCTTTTTCAGCAACACCTCTTTGGTAACGTCGTAACGGATCGCGATAAACTCTTCTATATCTCCATTTTCATCAAGTATCGGAATGATCGTCGTGTTTACATAGAATGTGCTGCCGTCTTTCGCCATGTTCATGACGGTAGACTTTAAGATCCTCTTTTGCAGGATCGTATCCCAAAGCCGCTTGAAGTTGCTCGACGGAACGTCAGGATGGCGTACTATGTTGTGGTTTTGGCCTATCAGCTCTTCTCTGCTGTATCCGGAGATTTTGCAAAACTCGTCGTTTACGAAGGTTATGATACCGTTGATATCGGTTTTAGATACTATATTGGAGCTCTCTATAGCCTCTTTGTACTGCTTGAACATGGGCTAATTATAGCACTTTTCCCACTCCTCGAAGTCGGAGGAAAAGTAGTTTATGCGCACCTTTTTGAACTCTCTTGTGGAGTAGAGATAGCTATAGTCGTTCACACCTATCTCTTCGGCCATCTCAGAGACGATCTTTTCTACCTCCTCCTTGCTCTTTCCATGCACCATGGAAAAGAGAGGATATGGCCAGTTCGGATATACCGGACGCAAATAGCAGTGGCTTACGGCACTATATGCGGCCAATGTTTCACCTATCTCTTCCGCACGCTCCTGAGGCACTTTCCAGACAACCATGGCGTTTGCTGTAAAGCCGGCCTTTCTATGATAGAGAATGGATGCGAAGCGTCTCATCACACCGGCTCTTTTCATCCTCTCGACCTCGGCCGCAAGAGTCTCGTAATCGATACCCAAAGAGTCCACAATATGGGCGAACGGTTCCTTGACGGCGGAGATATCCTTCTGAAGCCCCTTTATCATTTCGAAATGGATCGGTTCGAGCTCCATAGGTTCTCTCTTTACCCTCTTTCGCTCCTCTTTTTTTGCCCTGTCGCCCTTGATATCGAGTTGTACCGATATTTTGAACATCTTTTTGGTCGGAAGGATAATATACTCCCGCACACCGCTCTGCTTTGCAAGCAGTTCGACACTTTTTTCGAGTCCGAGCCTCGAATCTGGAGCTACCGCTATCGTAAACCATAGATTGTACGGATTGTCACGCTCGTAGTTGTGGCTCACTCCCGGATGTCTGTTTACGACTTCCGCCGCCTTTTCGATATCGTCGGCCTTGAAAGCGACCAGCGAAGATCTGTATCCCAGACTTTTGGTATCGAAAATCGCGGATGTCTGGCGTATTATCCTATCCTCCTTGAGTCTGGTATAAAGGTCCAGAACCTCATCCTCGCCGGCGCCGAGAATCTCGGCGAGTCTGGCGAATGGTCTTTTTGTGACCGGAAACTCTTTTTGTATAAGTGTCAAAAACTCTTTTTCCATAATCTATTTCGCTTCTCTTTTTGGATTCGATCCATTATAAAGTTTTCCTCTTTACACTTTCCTTGACACCTATCAACGCCTTTTCAAGGATGGTATGATAATATTGTTCCAACTCCAAACGGAGACTTTAAAAGGATCCTCTTGGCATATTTTCCGGCATTCATAAAACTTGACGGCAGAAGTGTTCTGGTTGTCGGCGGAGGCAATATAGCCGGCGAAAAACTGGAAAAGCTCCTCGACTTCACAAACGAGATAACGGTCGTATCACCGCAGCTTGCGGAGACGTCAAAAAGACTGATAGAGGATGCGGGCCTGACATACCTGCAGCGGCCATACGAGAGCGGCGATCTGGAAGACTTCGATATAGTTATCGTAGCCGTGGACAATCTGCAGCTGCAAAAGGAGATTTATGAAGCCTGCCAGAGCAGGCACACTCTTTGCAACAGTGTCGACTCGGTGGAGTATTGCGACTTCATATTCCCCTCCTATACGAAAAAAGGTGCTCTCACCGTCGCGTTTTCCACCTCCGGCATATCTCCTTCGGTAGCCAAATACCTAAGACGCTCGATCGAAAAGATCATCCCGGACTCGATCGCCGAATTTCTGGAAGAGATGAAGGATCTGCGATCTACTCTTCCCAAGGGCAAAGAGCGTATGAAGCTGCTGGATGAAAAGGCCAGGAATTTCATAGAAAAGCTTTTTGAAAAGGATAGAGATGTTCAGTAAAAAAATGGTCTGGGCGTTGATGGCTATTTTTGCGTTTTTGAGTATCAGTATGTATTTGAGCAACATGCCGGAAAAAAAAGATAAGCACGTGATCGAAAAGATAAGCGCCTACTTTCCGTACGAGATGACAAAAACGATCGGCGGACTCGATCTGGTTGACAAACGTACCGGAGAGAAGCTCAAGCTCGACAACGCCAAGGTCTTTCTGGCATTTGACGACCTTTTGAAAAAGTGGGGCGCCACCCATCTGAAAGTCGAAGGCTCCACGCTTCTGATCCTCGACGACAACAACAAAACTGTCGATACGATGAAACTGAACGAAAAAGAGCTATCTTTCGTCAAGGAGTTCTTTCTCAAGTAGCGCGGCATCCACTACGCCGCAAAGCGGCCCTTTCAGCAGTACCTCTTCCGGAGAGAGAAGAAATATGGCAGGATACTCAAGAGTGTAGAGTAGCTCGATCGGATAATCCTCATTCTCTTTGGTAACTATGACGGGGACCATCTTTTCGTTTATCGATACCACTATTTTCTTCTCTCTCAATGTTGTCGCAAAAAGCTCCCTGCACTCCAAGCAGCCTCTGCTCACGAGCACGACGAACATCGGTTTGTTCTCCTTTTGCGAAACTTCGAGTGCGCTATCAAACGATCCGTGCCACCTTATCGTCTGTGCATACGTCAGTGTACAGGCAAATATAACGAATAAAACGAAACCTCTCATTCTCTATAACCTCTATCAGATATATCATACTTCACAGGCTCACCCTCCAGCGTCTTCAAAAAGGCCACTATCTCTTCTACCTGCTCATCGCTCAGTAGTAGACCGAGCTGGTGTCTGGCCATGATTTTGACGGCATCCTCTATCCTCTTGACAGAACCGTTGTGAAAGTAAGGAGCGGTTCTGGTTACATTGCGAAGGATAGGAACCCTGAAGAGAAACTGCCCGTTTCTACCGTGAAAACCTCCCGTATCCGGAAACGGAAAAGGCTCTTCAGCGCTGATCTTTTGCCAATTGAAACCGACAAAATATCGCTTACCGTTGACAAGTCGTGACTCCGGAGAGAGGATAGAGTTGTATCTTCTCAAGGGAAATCTCTGAAGGCTCTGCCCTCCAACACTCATTCCGGTATGACACCCCTTGCATCCAAGCCGTATAAAAAGGTACAACCCCTTTTTCGCCTTATCGGAAATGGCATCATCATCGCCATCGAGAAAAAGATCGAATGCGCCTCGCGTCAAAAGAGTACGCTCATAAGCGGCGATCGCCTTCGTCACCGTATCGAACGTCACACCCTCGTCAGGAAAAACCTCTGCAAAGCCTCTTTTGTATCCGGGATCCGCCGAAACTCTTTCTACTACCTCTTTTGGAGTCATATCCATTTCAAAAGGTGCCTGTATGGGGCCTTTGGCCTGATCCTCCACATCCGGGCTTCTACCGTCCCAGAACTGTCGTTTCGCCAAGGCGGCATTCAGTACGGTCGGCGAATTGAGGTGAGAGGGATTTTTCATGCCATGCACACCGACAGCTGTCGGAAGGTTGTCATCGCCACCATCATCGATAATGTGACAGGTAGCACAGCTTACCGTCCCGTCGCTCGAGAGAAGAGTATCGAAATAGAGGCTCTTTCCGAGCGCAACTTTTTTAGGCGTGATGGTGTTTTGGGGATTATAAACCGCACTTTTTGCCTCCTCCCAACTCGCCGGAACAGGCTTCAACCCGCGGCTTAGCGCCAACTCCCGCAGCTTGTGGCTTTCCATAGCGACCGTTTCGCCCTTTGAAGCCGGTACTATCAGACCTATTTTGAAGTATAGGGCAAAAACTCCAAACGTAATGGCAAGGATCGTCAAGACCGTTTTCATTACAGCTTCCTCTATATCCCGAAGATCTCTTTGACCCTCATTTCAAAGCTCTTGTCATCCATCTCTTTTCGCATGGAGATGAAGGTTTCAGCCTCTTTGCCTACCGGTACGAAGATGTCCGCATCTTCGTTCTCTATTACACTTTTTACAGCCAAAGCTATCGGTTCAGGATCGGGGCCCCCGTTTATGGCCTCCGCGACTATCGGCACAAAATGTGAAACAAGATCTTTGTACGCCGAATCCTCCGAGACGGTATCACTGTTTGTCGCAAGTCCCTTTTTGACAAAGTTCGTTCCAAAAAGGCCCGACTGGATAGAGTGTACTCTAATACCGAAAGGGACGGTTTCAAATCTAAGCGAATCGGTAATCCCTTCTACCGCATATTTTGTGGCATTGTAGTGTGCAAGAAGGGGCAACCCCATCTTTCCGAGAAACGAACTTATATTGATAACGACTCCGCTTCGAGCCTCTCTCATATGGGGCAGCACCTCCCTCGTCACTCTCAAGAGACCGAATACGTTCACATTGAACTGATCGAACATCTCTTTGTCACTGCCGTACTCCACGGCAGAGAGCAGACCGTATCCCGCATTGTTGACCAGTACATCTATCCTCCCTTCACTCTCTACGACTCTATCTACCGCCTTTTTAATGGAGTAGCTATCAGTAACATCGAGATATACCGGTACAACACCATCTATCGAGAGATTCGACAAACTCTCGTCTCTCGTGCCTCCATAAACCCTGTATCCCTCCTCTGCCAGAAGAGCCGCCGTCTTTTTTCCCATTCCGGAGGTGGCTCCGGTTATCAATACAACCTTTGACATATCTTCTTCCTGCTCATTGAATTCGGACCATATAAATATAATCCATGTTTAATCCATTATAGTAGTCTCGTTTCATCAAAATCAAGATAGTTTTGGCACAAAAGGAATTTTGTTTTGGCACAAAAAGGATTATTTGGAAGCGGATATGGATAGAAGGGAGAAGACTTTTTTAGCGCTATTTCAAATCTTTCGGATAGATACCGTATCTCTTGAAAAAGAGTCTGCAAAAATATCCCTGATGGGCATAGCCGACCTCTTTCGCCACCTCTCCTATCGAGAGCATGCGCTCTTTGAGCAGGAGGTTGGCCTTCTCGAGACGAAGCTTTCTTACATAGCCGCCTATTGTAGTTTTGTATACCTTTTTAAAGGCTCTTTTGAGCTTCGTCTCGTTTGTAGCACATATATGCGCCAGATGCGGAATGGTGGGAGGAGTTACGAAATTGTTCAACAGATACTTCTGAGCCTTCTGCGCTATCTGAAGCTCATCTGGATCTATATCGCTGTCTACCATGGATATGAGAGAAAAACGGTGTATTATGAACTCTATGACATTGTGTTCGCACTTTATACTGTGCATCCTCTCTTGCAACCTGGTATCTATGATTTTATCTATGATATGCAGGCTGAGCGCATCAAGCGGTTTCGTATCGACAAGCTCTATTCCCACTTCTTCCTGGATCTTCCCGTATAGAAAGTCTATAGGTTCGCTTCTGTTCAGGCTAAGATACCTCTTCAAAAAGAAATCGGCTATCAAAAGAACGAAAATATCGCTTTTTTTCTCACCCGTTGAAAGGATAAAATCCTGTTTCGAAGAGCAAAAGATCCTGACTTCATCCTTTTTGCAGGAAAAGCTCTTGCCGTCGATATTGTCGTGGATGCTGAACCCGCCCTCTTTTACAACGGTAACAACAACCATTCTGTCGAGATTCCTGACTCTGAAACTATGCTCTTTGCCGCCTTTTAAAAAAACATCGAAAAAAACTATACCGTTGGATATATCTACCCTGGTAATATGCTCTTGACCGTTTTCGTAAACAGAGGCTGTTTTATATCTTTTTTCACCCGCATTGAAAAACAGACTCTCCATCACAAACCGTAATAATCTCTGACACGCCGCTCGAAATCCTCGTCGCTGAGCTCTTTTCGCATAGGGATGAATTTGCTCGCCTTGTCGCCTACAGTGACTCTCGCCGGAAAGCTCTCGTCTTCGATTATTCGATATATCAGTTCCGCGACATCATTAGGATCGTTTCCGTTGTTGATCTGGTCTACAATCTGGGGAGCGAGTCTGGAAACCATAGAGCTGTACGGAGAGTCTTCGCTGAAAGTTTTTTGATTCATCACAAGGTTGCTTCTTGCAAACTGGGTATCGAAAAAACCGGGCATAACGGAGTGGACTCTGATACCGAAATCCGAAAGCTCGTACCTCAAAGAGTCGGTGATTCCCTCGACGGCATACTTTGTAGCATTGTAGAAAGTAAGAAGCGGAAGGCCTATCTTGCCAAGAAAGGAGCTTATATTTATTATGACTCCTCCGCCATTTTTTCTCATAGGTAAAATCGCATGTTTGGTCACTCTCAATAGGCCGAATACGTTGACATTGAACTGTGCGAGCATTTCAGCCTCATCCATATCCTCCACAGTGCAGACAAGACCGTATCCCGCATTGTTTACCAGAATATCCAGGCGTTCGATCTTTTCGAAAATCTTCTTCACGCTATCCGGATCGGTTATATCCAGTTCGAAAACCCTTATATTTTCGTCATCGACATCCGCAAAGTTCTCCGCTTTTCTCGTAGCGGCTATGACATCGAATCCCTTTTTTGCAAGAAGTCTGACCGTAGCCCTTCCCATTCCGGTACCGGCACCCGTAACAAGCACCACTCTTTCATTCATCATCAGCGGTTGCCTCCACTTTCAAGAAGCCCGAAACGAAAGGGCTGGTTATATCAAGACTCCTCTACCCACTCCAGGTCCTTTTTGAGCTCAACGACCTTGCCTACCACTATCAGGGCCGGAGTCTGGATATTCGCATCTTTCACTTTCTCGTAGATATCCGCGAGCGTCGCTGTGACACTCTTTTGCTCCGGAGTGGTACCTTTGCTTATCACGGCACACGGCGTATCTTCCGGATGGCCAACTCTCATCAGATTCTCCGTTATGTTTTTGAGATTGTGCAAACCCATCAAAAATATTATCGTCTCATCCGCCCTCATGGAATCCCAGTCGACCTGGGAGCGCTCCTTGTTGGGAGCTTCATGTCCCGTAACCACCTTGAAAGAGACGGCCACACCTCTGTGGGTAACGGGTATGCCGGCATATGCCGGTACCGAGATCGCCGAAGTGACACCAGGAATAAACTCGAATTCCACACCCCTTTCACGCAGATATTTAGCCTCTTCGCCGCCTCGACCGAAAACGAGAGGGTCTCCCCCTTTTAGCCGAACCACCTTCTCATGCTCCATCGCCTTTTTGTATATAACCTCGTTGATCTGATCCTGCGGCAATGTATGGCGGCCGTCCTGTTTGCCTACATATACAAACTCACAATCCGGTCTCGCCTCTTTGAGAATATCAGGGTTCGCCAGCCTGTCATATATGATCACATCCGCTTCACGAACGACTCTAAGCGCCTTTACGGTCAACAGATCTATATCGCCCGGCCCGGCGCCCGTAAGATATACTTTGCCCATTTTAAAGCCCTCTTCTTTCATTGTCACTTAGGTAGCATGACGGATCTTCCGCCCACAGGTCTCCCGATATAGCGTACGCCCTGCTTCTCGATCCGCCATTGCATATATCTATCACACCGCAATCGGCGCATTTGCCTTCGATTCTCCTCGGATGCTCGCGAAGCCTTCTTAGCATCTCGTTCTTCTCGTCACACCATATTTCGCTGAAAGGGCGTTCCGTTATATCTCCGATCACAAACGGAAAAAAAGGATCCGGTTTCACTCTTCCCATCCAGTCAATATTGCCCAATCTTCTACCGGCACTGTTTCCGCCCCATCTTTCGAGCCTACTTGCCATCTCATCCTTGAGATCCGGATACCTTCTGCCGAATTTCTCCAAAAAGAGAATCGCATCCATCTCCATATTTCCGGTAACCACATCGATATCTTTTCCGCTATCTATGTACTCGAACGCCTTGTCGATGATGAACTCCACAAACTCTCTGCGCTCCTCCCGGGAGATATCTATCTTTAGGTTGTCGAGACCTCGTCCGCTATATACCAGATGGGAGATATAGATCTTGTCCACTCCGATCTCTTCGGCAAGCTCGAATATCGAATGAAAACTCTCTTTCGTCTCATTGGTAATAGTGAAGCGGATCCCGGCGTTTCCGCCGTTTTTCTGGATAAGTTCTATGGCGTCCAGACTCTTCCGATAGGCGCCGTCGAGACCTCTGAATCTGTCGTGAACCTCCTCTATTCCGTCGATGCTTATACCGATATAGTTGAAAGTGTCTATGATACGTTTTACATTTTTTTCACCTATATAAAGACCGTTTGTAGAGAGATAGGTCATTATCCCCTGTTCGCGCATGAAATCAGCTATATCGAAAATATCTCTTCTTATAAGAGGCTCTCCCCCGGAAAAAATCACGAATTTGACTCCGGCTTTCTTCAGCTCCACAACGGTATTTAAAATCGTATCGGTGCTCAGATAATCTTCGGAGTTGGGATCGGCATAGCTATAGCAGTGGTGACAGGCGAGATTGCAGCGGTTTGTGAAGTTCCATATTATGATACTGCCATCGAGCAGGCGCTCCTTTTTTCCTCCTGTCACCGCTTTTATGAGATTGGAAAGTCTAAACATCAGTGGCTCTTTTTGTTGAAGACAAATATTCCGGAAGGTCTTGGAATCTGCCACTCGAGATTTAGCCACCACTTCTTGGGATCGGGGTCGGAGACTCTGTAAGCCTGAACCATATCCTTGTCGTTTACGGAAAAGTAGAGATACGGGTGGTTGGGCGACCAGCGTACATGCAGAATCATACCCGGAAATTCGAGCCTTCTGACCACTTCAAGCTTTTTAGCGTCGACGATCTGTACCACCGGAAACTTCTCTCCGCTGAAAGTCACGGCAAGCCACTTCTTATCCGGGCTCAAAGCCGTAAAGACAGGATTGCCTTCTACGTCGATAGACTTGACCAGTCTGAAGTCGTGGTCGAAAACGAAAACCTTCTTGTTCCCTACAGCGGGAATGAAGAAGTAGTCTCCGCTTATGCTCCAGAACCCAAAATGCGGTACTTTCAAAATGCGCTCTTTTTTCCCCATCTTGAGGGGAACTCTTTTGTACTTCATGGTATCGAGGTCGAGTACACCTACGTTTTTGGAGTTGAAAAAGCCGACGACATAGAGATTTTTGTCGATCATCGCGTCAAACGGAACCTCACCCGCCTTTTCGATCTTTTTGTAGAGTACGAACCACGGCTTCTTTCCATCGGAGTGTTCATCCTGCATCACCCATATTTCATCACTGTCCATGCAGGCAAATACCAGATAGTCCCTATACTCCTTGATCCCTACATTGCGGCTGCCCGTCTTGATCGTCTGTATATGGTTGAGATCACGATCCAAAATCTCGACCGTTTTGTTGTCGTAATTGGCGACGGCTACGTAGTTATCTCCTACAATAAACCCTATTGCGCTTTTGGAGGTTTTATACTCTTTGAGCTTCTTCTCCTTTATCGGGTCAAACTTGATGACGTAACCGTCTCTTGTGATGACATAACCGTCATTGTCCCTGAACTTCACAACCGCATGGTTGAAGTTGTGCAAACCTTTGATTTCGTTTGTGAACATATTGTTGTCGATTACGGCCAGCGCGGAGTTTTCGCGCTCCACTACAAAAATCTTGTCATCGGATTTCGGAAGTATTTCGGAGGGGTCTTTCGGCCTTTCGGCACCGATTAGAACCATGGCCGAGAGGATCGTCAGTGCAAGAGTTTTCGTAATTCTCATCTTTTATCCTTGAATTTCATGATATAGTCTGCAAGTGCATCGAGCTCTTCTGGATCGAGATCGGAAAAAGAAGGCATGGAGCTGCGCTTGTATCCGAATACTTTCGAAGTGGATTTCGGATCGACAATCTGAGCTACGATCTCCTCTTTTGTCCGTTTTGACGCGATGGTACTGAATGAGGGCCCGAAAGCTTCAGCCGTCTGGTGGTGACAACCCCAGCAATACTTTTTGAAAAGTTTCTCTCCATCATCGGCACACACCCCAGCAACCGGAAGCATAGCAAGTGCGCCAGCCACAATCATCTTTTTCACAATTCACCTCACTGATCAACTTAATCGATGCACGTTTACATGGTTACATTTTACCATTAGAATATGGTTTCTACCTTATGGGACAGATCGGCTTTCTTATACAGAATAGGCTCTGCAGCATACTTCGGTACGGCACAGGCACTCTGTATAAAAAAACAGTCTACTGATATGGTCTAATCGTTATTGAAAGAACATCCCTCCCCGAAGGGGAGAGATTGAATGATCCGTTATGCGCCGGGGATATGCTGGCGATGCTCTACGGAGTAGGTGAATGTAGGAGTGGTCAAGTTGTAGATATACTTGATGAATTTACCGGTTTTGGCATCATAGATACCGATTCGTCCGGTAGTCCACTCGGAAATGAATACCCATTTTCCGTGGTTTGCAGGCTCAGCATGAAGCAGTCTCGGCTGCACAGGATTCTTGACTTTCGGTCCTTTTTTGGCTGTATAAGTCAACAACTTCTCTTTGGAGATTTTGGAGTCATACTCTTTTCCTTTGACCGTCTTGTACTGTGTAGCATCCCATGTCTGGAGCACTTTTCCGGTATGAGCGTCAATCAGTTTACCCTTCTTCTTGCCGACTTCGATAATTCTGTCGGTTTCGAGAGTATCTTTGTTGATCAGATAGACCTTGTTGTAGCTGTCCGGTGTTCCAAGAACACAGTCTGCCCAGAGATAGGGAGTATCTTTGCTTGTACCGATGAAGAGTCCGCCGCCTGCGGTCGGAACGTTTGCGACTACATCCCAGTTCATATCCCAGATAACGACGTTACCGACGTTCATACTGACAGTAGCGTTGAGTTGTCCATACTTGTCGTTGTACCATGAGCTTCCCTGTCCCGGGTGAGGCTTGGTGCCTGGACCTGTATAAACTTTCGCAGCCAATCTCTTCGTTTTGAAGTCGACAATACCCATTACATCGCTTCCTTGCGATGCGATCATATAGTATCGTCCGATCTCTTTTCCTTCGTTGAGGAAGGCGTCATGGAGGATTTTACCGATATTCGGAATATCACCGACGATCGGGAAGTCAGGCTTGCTGTAGTCTACGATGTAGACATGACCGCCATCTTTGAGAGCGAATGCGAAATAGGGTCCGTAAGGAGTGTCCGCAATAGATGCGACACGGCTTGGAACGATATTTCCG
>JAMONQ010000028.1 GCA_027065635.1 Campylobacterales bacterium
CATCGTTTTGGCTTTGGGAATGCTGGCTGTGGCGAAGTTTTACGAAAAGATTTTGAAGTTGAAGATCTTTTTTCAGATATCGCTTTTTGTCGAGCTTGTGATGCTGGTCATGGTGGTATGGTTTCTTATCGCCCCTTACGGGTATGTGACTGCCCTTTTGATCTATGCCGGCTATCAAGTCACCTTCATGTTCGGATCGTACCTGATCAGAGCCGAAACCATCTTCTTGAACCGCAAAAGGATCCTCTCATGGCTCGATATGGCCAAACAGGCCGGATATCTCGGAGGAATGCTGATCTCCTGGCTCTTTTACAAACTGCTTGAAAACTACTGGAGTATCACAGACCATACGGAGCAGGTTTATATGCTCCACTGGCTGCTTCTTTTTATAGAGGTTTCAATCATTTTTTTGCTTCTTCTTTCGTTTGAAAAGATCAAAGTCAAAACATCCGCCCGTTTCGCATGAGCCTCTTTTTTTCAGTATACTCTTGATATTGTAGATAAGAAGCGACGAGAAAAAGAGGAAAAAGAGCGTATATAGTGCGGCGAGCGGCCAGTCGCTCTCCAAAGCTTTGCCGATAGCAAGAGCAAGAAAGAGTATAGTAAGAATCAAACACACAGAAATATCCTTATGTTACGATCTAAAAAGTCCCGGCAGGGTTGAAAAGGTTTATGATGCGATATTTTATCCTAATAGCGGTAACGGCACTTTTTCTGATCGCGGCCAAAGATACGAGCTATACCAATCGCTTGATAGATGAAGACTCTCCATATCTGAGGCAGCATGCGCACAATCCGGTAGAGTGGTACCCGTGGGGCGAGGAGGCGTTTGAGAAGGCCAAACGCGAGCACAAGCCGATTTTTCTTAGTATAGGATACAGTACGTGCCACTGGTGTCACGTGATGGAGGAGGAGTCGTTTGAAAACACGCAGATAGCGGAGCTGATAAACCGTTGGTTCGTACCGGTAAAGGTCGACCGAGAAGAGATGCCGCACCTGGACAGACACTATCAGCGTATCTATACTCTTTTGCACAGGCGGAGCGGAGGGTGGCCGCTTACAATATTTTTGACCGAAGATCTGAAACCGTTTTTCGCCGCTACCTACATTCCGCCGGAAGACTCGTACGGTGTAAAGGGACTAAAAACGGTGCTTCCGGCATTTGGCGAACTATATGCAAAAGATAGAGAGAGTCTGCTAAAAAGAGCTGCCGCTGTCGAGGCGCTTGCAAAAAGGATAGAGGAGCTTCCCGGCGGCAGGCTTGATGAGGGGGTAGGGATAGCAAAAAAGGCGGCGGATAGAATCTGGAGCTACTACGACAGGCTCTACGGAGGATTTGGAGACAGACCCAAATTTCCGCAGAGCTCGAAAATCGCACTGCTTCTTGATATCTATCGTCTCAATGCGGATGAGAGGGCGAAGATGATGGCGATCAATACGCTTGAGAGTATGGCGCAAAGCGCTCTTTACGATCAGATCGACGGAGCTTTTTTCCGCTACTGTGTAGACAGAAGATGGAGGATGCCCCATTTTGAAAAGATGCTCTATACCAATGCCCGGCTCGTTCCGCTTTATGTAGAAGCGTGGAGCATGACCGGTAAAGATCGCTTCAAAGAGATCGTAATCGAAACGATAGCCGAAATCAACCGTCGTTTCAGAACCCCGGAGGGACTCTACTTCAGCGCAAGCGATGCAGACAGTGACGGTGTAGAGGGCGGATATTTTCTCTATCGATACGATGATACCTTAAAAGCCCTCATGCACGCAGGCTTCAAAAAAGAGGAAGCGGAGGATATACTTTCGTTTCTCGATATTTCGGAGGATGGAAATTTCGATACCGAATACGCTCATGCCAGACGCACGTCTTTAAAGGAGCCGAAAGGATTCAAAGAGGCACGGGCGGTACTCAAGAGGATGCGAGAAGGCAGAAACTATCCCTTTATAGACAAAAAGATCATAACCGCATGGAATGCCATGATGATAAAGGCGCTCTTTGAAGCGTCAAAAATTGATAAAAGCTATCTCAAGGAGGCCAAAAAGTCCTATAGTGCGCTTACAGAGCTTATGAGAAGCGGCGATTTTGGACTGTTTCACCAGGTACTTTACGGCAAAAGAGCGAACCAGCCGGGACTTCTTGAGGATTATGCCTATTTGGCAGATGCCGCTTTTTCGGCATATGAAACTACGCTCGAGCAAAGTTATCTCGAAGATGCTTCCGATCTTGTTCGTAGAGGTGTCGCTAAATTTTATAAAAACGGCAGATGGTTTCTCTCAAGTGACGGTTTTGAAAGCTATGCCGATATCTCGGATAGCCATTATAGTTCTCCGCTTTCGGTTATGATCAACGATCTCATAACGCTTGCGGCGCTCGAGGGCTCTTTGTCTCATGAGGCTGTAGCAAGAGAGAGTCTTGAGAGATTTGCCGGAGCGATTGAAGAGTCTCCCGATACTTTTGCGGAGGCACTTAGAGCCTATCTGAGACTTGAAAAAGGTGTTGTAGTCATAAAAAGTTCCAGGAAGAATCTGCTTGAAAATATGGATACAATCGAAAAGATAGAGTATCCGTTTCTTTTAAGAAGAGCCCAAAAGAGTAGAGTCTGGCTCGCTTGCGACATGAAAAGCTGCTTCGCATACGATACCGATCTTGCAGAGGTAATGCAAGAGATAAAAAAAAGAAGATGAGCGGGAGGCTATACCTCCCGCAATATCAGACTTTGAACTGGCTTATCTGCTTCAGTACTTCGTCTGCGAGTTTTCCGATGCGGCGTATACTCTCTTCGCTGTTTTCGATCCCCTCTTTGTTGGTTTCGGAGAGTTGTCTGATCTGTGACATCTTCTCTATGAACGCTTCCATTATGGAAGCCGCTTCATCTACCGCTCCCGCCGTTTTTTCCACGCTCGAGACGGCATCGGTCATCTTTGATGAGACGGATCCTATCTCGCTTTGAACCTGTGACGCGTCGGCAGTGAGCCGGTTGACATTTTCGATATTCCGGTTCATCTCCTGACTGCTGTCCATTATAGCCTGTACTATAATATTGATAGTGGCGTTAATATCGGCAAGGCTCTTTTGGGTACGTTCAGCCAGTTTTCTGACCTCGTCGGCGACTACCGCGAAACCTCTTCCGTGCTCACCGGCTCTTGCCGCCTCTATCGCCGCATTTAGAGCCAGGAGGTTTGTCTGGTCGGCTATGTCGCTGATAACGGTAAGCACCTCTTTTACCTGTTCCGCATCATGGCTCAGCTGCTTCAATCTTTCGGCGAGCTCGTGCTCTACGACGGCATTGCTTTCGATCTGTCGAATCGTACCTTCGATAAGGGTGATAGCGTCTCCCAGGCTCGTACTGGCATGCATCATATTCTCTTTTGTGGCGGCGGCTTCTTCCGTACTGGAGAGAAGCTTCTCTTTCAGTTTTGCGGCTTCATTGGCACCGGACTCGACGATCTGGGACTCTTTCTTGATATTTTCGGTAATGGTGTCGAAAGTCTCGTCGAGCTGTTTGGCGGTGCGTCTGTTTTCGTTCGCGCTCTGTTGTGCGTGGGCCGCAAAATCGTGCAGCGACTTCAAAAATTCTTTCAAGGCTTCTCGTATGCTTCCAAACTCGTCATGTTCGTAGATTCTTACCTCTGTGGTCAAATCTTTCGATTTGGCTATATTGACAATGAGCCCTTTCAGGGAGTTGAGCCTCATCTCCAGATCCTTGACCGACAAGAATGCGATTATGAGCATAAGCAAAATTATAAGCCCGCCGGCTACCGCCTGTATGATCGCCGTATCGTGGAAGCTGTTTAGATCGTGATTTATCTGTGAGGCTATTTCGTCGTCTATCTTTTTCAATATATTTATCTTTTTGGTGATAGTGTCGAACCAGTGCTCCGCATCTATGTTGAATTGGCCGTCGAGCTGGTGTGCTATAGCGATATCGCGCATTGACTGAACCTGCCTGAACGACTCGTCCTGGATCGCCTTTTTGTAGAAGGCGACCATTTCATCGGGAGCGAACGAGAGAAAATCGTCAAGATAGGCGTTTTGCTCGGCGATGAGTGTAATCAGCTTGTTGTACATACCTGGAGAAAACGCATTTGCGGCGAAAGTACCGCTAAGAACTGCCCTTTCTATACCCGCACGCTCTTTCGACTTGAGAAAAGATGTATAGGCTACCAGATCCTTCGTGATCCGCTCTTCCGGTGAGAGTTTGGACGAGGTTGCGATGATGTCAAGCATCTTTGCGTTC
>JAMONQ010000029.1 GCA_027065635.1 Campylobacterales bacterium
ATAGATGCGAAAGACTATGTCGCTTCGCACTGGAAAATACAGGATATCGTCACCGATGAAGCCGGGCGCTTCAAGGGTGGATCACAGGGCAGAGGCGAGTTTACCCAGGGGAGCGTCGGCCAGCGCCATGAACTCGAAAAGCGTGTAGAGGCGGAAGTCATCGATGCCATCGCGAAGGATATCAGTGATGCCGTAGAGGCGAACAACCCTCCCAAGTGGTTTTTGGGACTTCCGGAGACGATATACGATCGAGTAATGGAGAAGATCTCCGCCGCAGCGAAGGATAAACTCTTCCACTCTCTCAAAAAAGATTTGACCAAGGCCGACAAAAAGGATCTAGTCGACATCTTCAAGAAGAAACTCTCATAAGACGGGGGCCTTGCGCCCCTGCCTCTATCTGGCCTTGAAGCTCTCCTTGCTCTTGCAAAGATCGGCAAGAAAACACTCCGTATCGCATTTGGGACTTTTCGCTGTACAGATGTAGCGTCCGAAAAGTACCATGGCCTGGTGAAGACGGTGTAGATCGGTTTTGAACTTTTTTACCAGATCCTTTTCTGTCTCTTCCGCCGTTTTCGCTCTTGTGAGTCCGAGGCGGTGGGCTACCCGAAATACATGCGTATCCACAGCCATCAGGTTGGCTTTTGTAAACTCTATCATAACCACATGCGCCGTCTTTTGGCCAACCCCCGGAAGCTTGACAAGCTCCTTTTCATCCAGAGGTATATCGCCGCCGTAGTTTTCCATCACCATCTGTGCCATTTTTACCAGATTTTTGGCTTTGTTGTTGAAAAAGGAGCATGTCTTTATGAGCTCTTTGACGTCGTCGAGATCGGCATTCGCCAAAGAAGGTATATCCGGATACTTTTCAAAAAGAGCCGGAGTTATGATGTTGACCCTCTTGTCGGTACATTGGGCCGAGAGCATAACGGCTACGAGCAGTTCGTAGAGGTTTTTGTAGTTCAGTTCGGTAGTCGAGTCGGGGTAGTGCTCCAGAAATCTTCTTCTAATCTCTTCTATCTCTTTTTTGGTCGCAAGTTTCATGGATATATCCTTATGTTCTCTTTACAGGGAGATTTCAATGAAATTATACTGGAGAAAAGGTATAATACGGCCAAATTTTCCCGATAAGAGGTGAAGATGGCTGGTCACAACAAATGGTCCAAAGTCAAACATATAAAAGCGAAAGAGGATGCCAAAAAGGGCAAACTCTTCACCAAAGCGGTGCGTGATATAACGACGGCCGCGAAAGCCGGCGGCGGCGATCCGGATACCAATGCCGCACTGCGTCTTGCAATTGAGCGGGCACGTGCCGTCTCGATGCCGGCAGAAAATATTCAGCGTGCCATAGACAAGGCTACAGGTAATCTAAAAGGTGTGAACTACGAAGAGATAACATACGAAGGGTACGGTCCGGGCGGAGTGGCTCTTATGGTCGATACCATGACCGACAACAAAAACAGGACGGTCGCTTCCGTACGGCACGCCTTCTCGAAAGCCGGCGGAAGCCTCGGTACCAGCGGAAGCGTATCATGGATGTTCGAAAAGAAGGGGGTCATCAGTGTCGCTCGAAGCGAGAAGGATGACGAAGTGATGGAAGCGGCGCTTGAAAACGGTGCCACAGATATAAAAGAGTATGACGAAGTACTTGTAATCGAGAGTGAGCCTGCCGACTTCGATACCCTTTTGCAGGCGGTAGAGAGGTGCGGTGTCGAGATTCTCGAGAGCTCGGTCGGACTCGTGGCGACAAATACCATAGATGTAGACGACGATACCGCAGCCAAAGTCGAGAAGTTGATAGAAACGCTCGAAGAGGACGACGATGTGCAGAATGTCTATCACAATATGGCATGATTAACCGTCGTTAATTTTAATTCCAGTACAATATCGCAATCAAAAAAACAAAAGGAATGAGATGAAAAAACTGATAATCGCTTCACTCGGAGCCGCAACACTCGCACTGTCGCTTCCGGCATCGGATGTGCTTGCAACCGTAAACGGAACCAAGATAACGAAAGAGACTGTGCAAAGAGCGTTGAACTCCATGGGAGCCCAGACTTCCTACGACGCACTGCCCGATGACGTGAAAAAGAGAGTGCTCGATCAGGTCATAGAGCAGCAGCTTCTTGAAGACAAGGCGATAAAAAGCGGTATCGAGAAAGATCCCGAGTACAAGGACGCCTTGCAGAAGCTGAAAAAAAAGCTCGCACTCGATGTATGGATGAAAAAGCAGCTCGATGCGATAAAAATCTCCGATGCGGAAGCCAAAAAGGGCTACGAAGAGCATAAAAGCGCATTCCAGCGCCCTGAGATGGTTCATGCACGCCATATTCTTGTCAAAACCGAAGCGGAGGCGAAAGAGATAATCGATACTCTGAAAAAGACGCCAAAAAGCGAGTTGAAAGCGAAGTTCGAAGAGCTGGCCAAAAGCAAGTCCACAGGTCCGAGCGCTTCAAGAGGCGGCGATCTTGGAACTTTTGCAAGAGAGCAGATGGTAAAGCCGTTTAGTGATGCCGCATTCGCCCTCAAAGCAGGTGAGTTTACGCAAAAGCCTGTAAAGACGCAGTTTGGGTACCATGTGATATATGTCGAGGAGAAGAAACCGGCGCAGACAGTTCCTTTCGATGAAGTGAAAGATAGAATCAAGGAGAATCTGAAGATGGAGAAGTTCAAAGAGAAGATTCAGTCTATCGCGAAAGAGCTGCGCTCCAAAGCTAAAATCAAAATCAACTAAGGAATCGTGCATGGAAGGAAAGAGGATCCTGGATCTGGTCGAACCTGGTGTCGTAACAGGCGACGCCGTTCAAAAGATATTCGATATAGCCAAGGCCAACGAGTTCGCCATTCCTGCGGTTAACGTAGTCGGAAGCAACTCTATGAACGCGGCTATGGAGGCGGCCAAAAAGGCCAATTCACCGATTATCATTCAGTTTAGCCACGGCGGAGCTTCGTTCAATGCCGGAAAAGGGCTCGATGCCGACAAGGGTGCTCTGCTGGGGGCTATCAGCGGTGCAAAGCATGTCCATACCCTCGCCGAAGCGTACGGTGTTCCGGTCATGCTGCACACAGACCATGCCGCCAGAAAGCTTCTGCCATGGATAGATGCGCTTCTTGAGGCGAGTGAGCACCACTACGGAAAGTACGGCAAACCGCTTTTCAGTTCGCATATGATCGACTTGAGCGAAGAGCCTCTCGAGCAGAATATACAGACCTGCAAAGTCTATCTCGAGCGTATGAGCAAAATGGGTATGACGCTCGAGATAGAGCTCGGTATAACCGGCGGAGAAGAGGATGGTGTAGACAATACGGATGTGGACAACAAACTTCTCTATACACAGCCTGAAGAGGTGGCCTACGCCTATGAAGAGCTTAGCAAAGTGAGCGATCGCTTCACTATCGCGGCATCTTTCGGAAATGTCCACGGTGTCTACAAACCGGGCAATGTGGTGTTGCGTCCGGAGATTCTCGACAACTCCCAAAAGTATATAGAAGAGAAGTACAAAACTGGACCCAAGCCCGTCAGTTTCGTTTTCCACGGTGGAAGCGGCTCGGAGCTTGAGGATATAAGAGCCGCCATTAGCTACGGTGTCGTGAAGATGAATATCGATACCGACACTCAGTGGGCTTTCTGGGCAGGAGTGAAAGGATATATCGAGAAATATCGTGACTATCTGCAGGGACAGATCGGAAACCCGGAAGGTGAAGACAAACCGAATAAAAAGTATTACGATCCGAGAAAATGGCTGAGAGAGGGCGAAAAGTCCATGAGCGAACGACTGCTTAGAGCATTCGAGGATCTTAACTCTCTTGATAGAAACTGATCTTGCTTTCACTGCCTCGCCGGTCGAGCCTTTTTCATGGAGGGGGCTCGACTTTTTCGTCAAACGCGACGACCTTATAGATTCCCGTTTTTCCGGAAACAAATTCAGAAAACTCTACTCTCTTTTCAAGTTGAAAAAAGAGAGCGTAAAGAGGGTTGTAAGCTACGGCGGCGCCCAATCCAACGCAATGCTCTCCATCGCCTATCTTGCGGCAATGAAGGGGTGGGAGTTCGACTACTATGTCAAAAGCATCCCGACATGGCTTGAAAACGATCCTACAGGAAATCTGAAACGGGCTCTGGAACTTGGTATGAGACTCCATCAGCTCGGTACGGAAGAGTTTTACGATTCGATTGAAAGTATTCGCAGTCAGAGCCTTGACGGGGATCTGTTTATCCCGCAAGGAGGTGCCGATCCGGTAGCGATAGAGGGTGTGCGGATACTTGCGTCGGAGATTCTGGAGTGGGCCGACGGCAAAGGGCTGGAGAGCTTTTGCGTCGCCACTCCGAGCGGGACCGGCACTACGGCACTCTATCTTAGAAAGAGCCTTCCTGAAAATATAAAAGTCGTGACCACTCCGGTCGTGGGAGACGAAAAGATTCTTCGGGCACAGTGGCACAAGCTCGAGCCGGATTTGACCATATATCCTGATATTTTGTTCATGTTTGGAAAGCACCAGTTCGCAAAGCCCCATCCGGCTTTTTTGCAGATATGGAACAGCCTCAAAGATAGCGGAATCGAGTTCGATCTCGTATATGCTCCAAAAATGTGGTACGAACTTGAAAAGAGTTACGACCGGCTGCCAAAACCCATACTCTATCTGCATAGCGGAGGAGTCAGCGGCAATGTTTCTCAACTTCAAAACTACGCTTTTCGAGGTATCGGTATCCAATAGGGTAGCACCCTTTTAAAACCGGCCGCAATTTTTACCATATTCAATCTTTTAAAAGTTAAACTGTTTTAAAATTACTCCATACTCCAACAAGGTGGACAGAATGGAAAACATGGTAGCCGAGAGCTTCAAATATATGATTCTCGGAATGGGAATCGTATTTGTCTTTCTCTATGTTATGGTCCTGGTTTTGCAGCTGCAGGCCAGACTGATCGCGAAATATTTCCCCGAAAAGCCTGCCGACAGCGGCAAAGAGACGGCAGGGATCGACAAGAAGAAGGTCGCCGCCGCCATAGCCGCGATACAGCACCATAAAAATCTCCGCAAATAACGGTCAATCAAAGGAATCAAATGGCAAAAAAGAAGAAGTATATCGATGTAATGGATACAACCTTCAGGGACGGTTTCCAGTCTGTTTTCGGCGGTCGTGTGCTGATGGAAGATTTTCTTCCGGCGGTAGAAGCGGCCAAAGAGGCTGGGATTACCCATTTCGAGTTTGGCGGCGGAGCACGCTTCCAGAGCCTCTTTTTCTATCTGAGAGAGAACGCTTTCGATATGATGGACAAGTTCCGTGAGACGGTAGGGCCGGATGCGAATCTTCAGACCCTCGCCCGCGGAATCAATACGGTTATGCTCGATACCGGAAGCCGTGAAATGATCGATCTGCATGCCAAGCTTTTCAAAAAGCACGGTACCACTACGATTCGCAACTTCGATGCGCTCAACGATGTGGACAACCTCGCATACAGTGCCGAATGTATCAAGAAACACGGGCTCAAGCATGAAGTTGTCGTGACCATCATGGACCTTCCTCCGGGATGCCACGGTGCGCACGATGCACCATTTTACGAGAAGGTGCTGAGAAAGATTCTCGACTCCGGACTGGAGTTTGACAGTGTGTGTTTCAAGGATGCCAGCGGAACATCCAACCCGAACAAGGTCTACGAGACTATCAAGATGGCAAGAAAGCTCCTTCCTGAAGGGACACATCTGCGTCTTCACACCCATGAAACCGCCGGTGTAAGCGTGGCGTGCTATCTTGCCGCTCTGGAAGCGGGTGTCGACGGTATCGATATGGCGGCCCATCCGGTCAGCGGCGGAACGAGCCAGCCTGATATTCTCACGATGCTTCATGCCACCAAAAACGGCGACTATGATCTGGGCGGGCTGGAGCTCGAGAAAATCCTGGCTTACGAAGAGGTCCTGCAAGACTGTCTTAAAGATTATTTCATTCCGCCGGAAGCGACTCAGGTATCACCGCTTATTCCCTTCTCGCCAATGCCTGGGGGAGCGCTCACTGCCAATACCCAGATGATGCGCGACAGCGGTATTTTGCACAAATATCCGGAAGTGATCAGGGCGATGCAGGAGGTCGTTGAAAAGGGCGGCTACGGAACTTCGGTCACCCCTGTATCACAGTTTTACTGGCAGCAGGCGTTCAACAACGTAATGTTCGGACCGTGGAAGAAGATAGCTCCGGGTTACGGGCGTATGGTTCTCGGATACTTTGGCAAGACTCCGGCGGAGCCGGATGCGGAAGTGGTCAAGATCGCGGCGGAACAACTCAAACTCGAACCGACGAAAGAGAATCCGCTCGATATAGCCGATCGTGACGAAACCAAGTCTATCGCCTACTGGAAGAAGGTACTGGAGGATGAAGGACTCGAAACAACGGAGGAGAATATCTTCATCGCGGCGGCGTGCGACAAGAAAGGAATCGCATTCTTAAAAGGCGAATCACCGCTTATGGTTCGCAAAAAAGATCAAGAAGAAAATAAAAAGGAAGAGGGTGGATCAATGAGCAACGCAGCGGGAGTATATACGGTTGTCGTAAACGGAGAGAAATTCAAAGTCGAGGTAGCGGAAGGCGAAGGCGAAATAGTGGTCAAAGAGGCGGCCGCAGCGCCTCAACCGGCACCGGAGAGCGAAGTTCCGGCCGAAAACGCGCCGGGAATGACTGAAGTGAAGGCTCAGGTACCTGGAAATGTATGGAAGATTCTGAAAAACCCGGGTGACAGTGTCGAAGAGGGAGAGGTTATAATGATCCTGGAAGCTATGAAGATGGAGATCGACATCCCGTCTCCAAAAAGCGGAACGATCGCGAAAATCAGCGTAGCCACCAACCAGGCCGTTCAAGAGGGTCAGATTCTGGCACTCGTAGAGTAAGGAAGTGGCAATGAAAAAAAATTTTGTCGCAGCGATACTGCTCTTTTTCGCACTTTTTGCCGGGCAGGCTATGGCGTGTGAAAGTCAGTGCGCTTCCACTACGGTCGAAAAGAGCGTAGCCGCTACCCATACGGAAGATCACGACAAGAGTATGTGGCAGCTTCTGACATCGTTTTACAAGACTACGGGGATCTACGCTTTTACCAATCCCAAAGATGGAGTGGTCAACGGTGAAGGCGAAGAGGTGAGCAGATTCCATCAGAGCTGGGGCCGTATTATAATGATCGGTATCACGCTTATCCTTTTCTATCTTGCCATTGCAAAGGGGTTCGAGCCTCTTTTGCTTATCCCGATAGGTTTCGGTGGACTGCTCGCCAATATTCCGCTTGCCAACATGACGGGTGACCACGGCTTTTTGGGAGTGATCTACAATGCCGGTATCGCCAATGAGTTTTTCCCGCTTCTAATCTTCATGGGTGTAGGCGCCATGACCGACTTCGGGCCGATGCTGGCAAATCCGAAGACTGCGCTTTTGGGCGGTGCGGCACAGTTCGGTATTTTCGGTACACTGGTAGGCGCCGCGGCACTGAGCCAGTTTACGCCGCTATTCGATTTCACCTTGCAAGATTGTGCGGCAATATCGATTATCGGAGGAGCCGACGGACCTACATCCATTTTCATCGCATCCAAACTTGCTCCGGACCTTTTGGGAGCGATAGCGGTCGCGGCATACTCGTATATGGCTCTTGTACCGGTCATTCAGCCTCCTATAATGAAAGCTTTGACAAGCAAGGCGGAGCGAATGATCGTCATGAAGCAGCAGCGTAAGGTTCACAGACTCGAAAAGCTCTTTTTGCCGCTGATCGTTCTGGGCCTCAGTATTTTGCTTCTTCCCGAATCGACTCCGCTGATCGGAGCTTTTGCTTTCGGTAACTTCGCGAAAGAGTCCGGCGTAGTCGACAGACTCAGCGATACGATGCAAAACGCACTGATCAATATAGTCACAATCCTTCTGGGACTGGGAGTCGGATCTAAGCTCGCTGCCGAAAAGTTCCTCGTAGGCGATACTCTCGGCATTCTGATTTTGGGACTCGTCGCGTTTGCCGTCGGAACCGCCGCGGGAGTTCTCATGGCAAAACTTATGAACAGGTTCTCTTCGGAGCCGATCAACCCGCTAATAGGTGCGGCAGGAGTTTCAGCCGTTCCTATGGCGGCGCGTGTCGTAAACAGGGTCGGTATGGATGAAAAGCCAGGAAATATCCTGCTTATGCACGCAATGGGACCGAATGTCGCCGGAGTTATCGGTTCGGCGGTAGCCGCCGGTGTATTGATCTCTATATTCAACTAACATAATTCAGCTGCCCGTTCGGGCAGCCGCTCTCTAAGGAAGGGGAGATTTTGCAAAAGAGTGCCTCGTCCATATCCGGTACCGTTTTGGTACTGGCCTCTCTTGTCGTCATAATTGCGGGGATGAAGAGTGCGGCTCCTTTGATCGTCCCCTTTATGCTATCCGTTTTTATAGCCCTTCTGCTTTCCCCTCCTTTGCATTGGCTCATAAAAAAGGGCGTTCCCAAACCGGTCGCTTTTTTGTTGATCATCACTTTCATGCTTGCTCTGTTTATCTCCCTGACAGGACTGATCAGCACACATATAGCAGACCTTTTCGCAAAGTCTGAAACGTGGCAGCAGGCGATGATAGAGAATCTTCAGAAATGGCTTGTGCAGCTTGACGAGTGGGGTGTTACCGTAGACAAGGAGGCGGTTTTCGAGTTTCTTCAACCTCAAAAAGTCTTTACGTTTACCCTCTCCATTCTGAAAAACAGCACCGCCATACTCTCCAACTCCTTTTTGATTTTCTTTACGGTTCTTTTTATGCTGATAGAGTCGTTTCATATAAAGGATAAGATATCATATATCGAAAGCGGCGGAACTACCGGTCTTGCCGAACGTATCGACGCTTTTGCCGAGAGGCTGAACCACTACTTTACGTTGAAGGCCTTTACCAGCGCTCTTACAGGTTTATGGATAGTGGCGGTACTTTACTGGTTCGATATTCCATATCCCGTTTTATGGGGAATTGGCGGTTTTATTCTCAACTTCATTCCGGTGATAGGGTCCATCATAGCCGCCATACCTCCTGTGCTTATCGCACTGGCCACACACGGTTTTGCCGATGCGCTCTGGGTGGCAGGCTGGTTCCTTGTAATCAATACCACCATCGGCAACCTTCTCGAGCCGAAGCTCATGGGCAAAGGGCTGGAGCTGTCGGAGCTCGTTGTTTTTCTCTCTCTGGTCTTTTGGGGGTGGGTTTTCGGCAAAGTAGGCATGCTGTTGGCCGTTCCGCTTACCATGATAGTGAAGTTCGCTCTTGAAACATCAGAGTCTACGAAGTGGCTGGGGGTACTGCTTTCAGACAGTGCCAAAAAGAGGTAGAGGGCTTGTTGCTATTTTGGTTTCGTGCGTATATCACTCCTTGCCGAATACCAGACCGACTTTGAATGCCACTCTTCCGGCAGGCTTGAAGTTGTTCTCCTCTCTTAGTATCGTACCGCCCTCTACCTGATAGTATGCCCAGTGTCGATAGTAGTAGTGGCGCAGTCTCAAGCCTGCATAGTAGTAGCCGAGTTTGAATACGGATCCGCTGTCGCCGCTGCTGTATATCGATATCGAATAGCACAGTCCGGTTTTCGGACTTATGAACTGCTCAAGCGACACGGTGTTTATTATCTCGTTTCTGTCGTTGTCGTTTTCTATGAAGCGGTAGATGTTTCTATAGCTGAAGCGAAGCCGTTCGTTTATCACTTTTATGATGGATGCTTCGGCTCTGTTATCGAGACGATAGTCTGCGAAATAGCGTAGTTTGTTGCTCAAGAGAAGCTCCCAGCTTTTTGAAAAATAGTACGATTTGCCAAGATATAGAAGCAGATAGGGATCGGGTGTATATCTCCTGAAGCGAATCCCTGTGCCGTATCTTATACGTGTATATTTTGACTCGTGCCGGCGATACTGTATCCCGAGAAGATAGTCGTTGTTCCGGAGGGTATCCGCCAATGCACCGCTATTTGGCAAATCCACGGACGATGTATTTTTGAAATCTTCGAGTACCAGGTTCAGTTTTCGCTCGGTTCTGGGCAGGCGGAGACGGAGCGAAACGTTGAATCGATACCGAAGCGGCCTGTAACTCTCAGCATATGTATCAAACGATGTATCCAGATAACTCTCTTTTTTTGAAGGTATCTCCTTGTCGCTTCCGGAGAAGAAGATATCTATACTGTTTGAAGTGGTGTAGATCCAGTCGCTGATCTTTTCATGCATATCGTCGATTTCGCTTGTATGGCTTCGATTGTCCGAGGCGAAAAGGCCGGCCATACAGAAAAGGCAAAATGAAAAAAAGAGAGTTTTAGGCATACTTTTCCCAAACGTCAGGATTTACAGAATTTTATCGGGGCCGATTATAGAATCATGAAACAGGACTATTATACAGAATCTTTTTTAGAGGAGTAAACCGCTCTCTTCTTGCGTAACCTTTTGTGAGTACGGATTTGTCGAGTGGGAATAGAGTACTGGATCTGAAATATTTATAGAAAAAAGTTTTCTTTTATAACTGTTAACAATTCAATTTACTTTACCGATACTTTAATGAATCTCATAAGAGCCGCCAGGCGTTTATGGATCTTGAAAGTCTGGGTCGTTATAGGTTTTTAGCAATAAAAAGTCCGATATCGATCGTTGCCACAGATCTGTATCTTATGTGAGAGGTCCCAGTCGTTATAGTTTTGAGTCTGTAAACAGCTGCCAAAAGAGTCTCTGTGCAGCGATAGTTTCAAGTTGAATCGTCAAAGGAGAGAAGTTATGCCTTTCATAAATCAAATGTTTGCGGGAGATGAAGATTACGGAGGAGGAAACGACGGCGAGAGCGAGGTGAAAAAAGAGGAAAACGACGGTAGCGAAGATACCAAAAAAAGAGATACCAAAAGCGAAATGGCTCTGCTACATACGACTGCATCGGTATTGCACTCCTCTACTTCGGATGGACTGGGTGCCATAGAAGAGCTAAAGAGTACAATGGAAAGTATAGCCGCAGCGGCGGAAGAGAGCTCCGGTGCCGCCGAAGAGAGTCTCGGCGCTACGAACCAGATCAAACAGAACTCTTCGAACATTCTAAAAATGAGTGCGGAAGCGGCAAAAGCGATAGAGAGGCTCGAAAGCTCTATTTTGCAGTCGGCCAGGAAGGTTGGCGAATCATCCGAAAATATGCTCAAAATCGCCAATTCTGCCGCAGAAGTGTCGAGTGTGGGAGAGCGCCTGTCCAAAGCGGGCGATGAGATATCACAGACAGTAAATATGATAACCAAGCTTGCCAAACGGACCTCTTTGTTGGCGTTAAATGCCGCGATAGAGGCTACGAGGGCAAAAGAGAAAGGCAAGAGTTTTTCTGTAATGGCCAAAGAGATCAGGGCGCTTTCATCGAAGTCGAACAGTTACGCTCACGATATAAAGAGTACGGTAAGCAGTATACAAGAGAGTGTCGAATATGTACAAAATGCTATCGTAAAGACAAAGGAGTCGGTAGAAGCGGCATCTTCCGATGCGGAATCGAACGTAGAGACGATGAAAGATCTAACAGGTTCGCTTATCGGAATCGTAAAGGAGGCAAACCGTTCATTGGAAGAGTTCAAGGTTTTGGATGAAGCGATACTGAAGATGCAGCTCTCTTCTGAAACTATCGCATCGGCAGCAGAAGAGAGTGCCGGCGCCGTCAGTGAAGTTACGCAGACAATATCCATGCAGACAACAGCTTTTGGAGAGTCGAATTCGGCAGCTAGCATGCTGGAGTCACTGGCGGAGCGTATCGAAGATGCAGAAGATGATACGGCTCTTGTGAACGAGCTTGCATCGGCCGCCGAGGAGTTGAGCTCCGCAATAGAAGAGATCGAAAACTCCATGAGCCAGAGTATGACCGCTCTTGCACAGATCGAAGAGGCAGCCGACATATCCAAGGAGGATGCGAAAAAGAATGTAGAGGCGTCGTCATCTGCAAGCGAGGTTGTGAAGCATGTCAAGGGCACATTGTCCAAAATCAACGGTGAAATAGAAAAGATTCAAAAAGAGTTCTCCAAAAGCGTAGAGAGTATCTCCCGTGCAGGTGAGAGTTCAAAAGAGAATCTTTCAAGCGCCGAAGCGATCATGAGAGAAGCGAGGAAGATAAAAAAGAGTATTAAGTATCTTAAAAAGACACTCAGAAAGATAGAGTTGACGATAGTGCAGACAGCGGCACTTTCCATTAACGGTTCCGTGGAAGCCATGCGTGTAGGCGAGCTTGGTGAAGGCTTTTCCGTAGTCAGCAACGATATAAGAACTCTGGCTGAAAACTCCGAACGGAGTCTGGATCAGATCAACGATATAGTAGACAATCTGGAAGACGAGACGGAAAGCATTATAGAAGCGATATCCAAAATGGAGCTTATCGGGGTCAAGGAGGCGGATGCGTTTGTCTCTCTTGCGGAGGACATGGCCGATAACGGTGAAGCTATCTCGCGCAGCGTCAACTCTTTTTCGGAGATTTCGCAGAAGCTCGATGAGATCGAAAATGCACTTGAACAGTCGAAGATTGCGGCCGAGCAGACATTGACAGCGGCCGAACTTTCGCACCAGAATGCAAGCGAATCGAAAATAGCAGCCGAACATATCAAAAACCTTACGCAAAAAATGGCTGAAAGTGTCAGCGATCTTATAGAAGTAGCCGCCTCCATAAAGGGTGAGTGATGAGAGCCTCGGTACTGGAGTTCAGGCTCGGAGAGAACGTTTTCTGCTTTGATACTTGTCGTGTCGCCTATATTTTCGAGCTTGAAGAGTATGAACCTGTCGTCGGACTCCATGAAAGTGTCGTAGGTATCACGAAATACAATGACGATGTAATCTTGCTGATCGATACGGATCTATTGTACAGAGGAGACAAAACAGACAAAACGGAAAAAAGGGAGCGAAAGAGTGTCGTTGTCGTATTTATGGATGAAGATAAAAACAGATACGGCCTGATGGTCGACGAGATACTGGAGATCGAAGAGATAGAGAGCGTACGGCCCACTCTCGATTTGAACTCCGAAGATATGGTCGTAAACCATTACAAGGATGAAAAGCAAGAGAGTATTGTAAGCGAGATACTCCCGATACCGCTTTTTAAAAAATATCGCATTCCGTCGATCACTTCAAAAAAAAGTGGAACTGCAAAAAGTGCGGATAAAGTGTACGGTACAAAAGGTGAGAGCAGCTATCTGATCTTTGGCATGAGCGACAAGAGGTTCGGTATCGAGGCCGAAAAGGTACTTGAGGTATTTGCTCTTGAGAAAGATTTTTTGGAGATGGATAGTGACGGAACTTTCTACAAGGGAGCAGTAACCGTAAGAGACGAGGTAATAACCCTGATATCCCGTCAGCCTTTAAGTAGCTGTTCTGAAGTTATTCTGGTTGAAGAGGGAAAGAGAAAATTCGGGATTGGTGTTGAGAGTGTGGAGGATATCTCATTTTTTTCGGTTGAGAAGATAGAGTTTTTCAATAACCGGAAAAATCCGGTTGCCGGTCTGTATAGTCTCGATGAACAGGTAATTGCTATCGTCAATATAGATTTTTACGCTTCTACTTTGGCGATTTCGGGAAAACGGGCCAAAGGCGGAGCGCATAGTCCGATGGAGCATATGAAGAGAAAGAGGGATTATCTGATCTTTCATATCGGATCGCGCAGATTTGCGATAGATATGCGATATGTGCGTCAGGTGGTAGAGGTCTCTTCGCTGACCAAGACCAGAGCCGGCTCTGTCGCTTCGAGCGAAATGGTCGAGTTTTTGGCGACATGGAGCCATGAAGCGGTTGAGGTTTTGAGACTTGATAGTTTGCTTGGAAAGATAGGAAGTGCAGAAGATAGCGAGGCGATATTCATAGAGATAGAAGATAGCGTCACGGCTTTCATGGTAGACGATATAGACGATATCGTCTATCTGGATGAGGATGCGGTCGCCGACGCATCCGGCGAAGCCGGAATAATAGACGGAGCGATCGTATATGGCGAGGATGTAATCGCCCGTGTAAATCCTTTCTATATCGTGAAGTCAGGATAAGAAGATGCCAGATAGCAAAAAGAGTAGAAAAAAGATTCTGGTAGTCGATGATTCGGCAGTGATTCGGCGCTATTTGATCTCTCTGTTTCAAAAGCACGGATATAGTGTCGATTTTGCGAAGAACGGTCGGGAGGCTCTGCAAAAACTGAAGCAGGAGCGTTTCTCCTTGGTAACGCTGGATATCGAAATGCCAGTGCTCGACGGCATCGAGACTCTCCGTGCGATAATGGAGGAGAGACCTACTCGTGTATTGATGATAAGTTCCTATGTAAAGGACAACAGCGATCTCACTCTCGAAGCACTCAAACTCGGCGCTATCGACTATATTCCCAAGCCTAAAAGCTCATTGGAGATCGCGAAAGTTTCCGATGAGATCATACGCAAAGTCGAAACGGCGCTGAACGTTTTGCCCAGGTTTTTGCAAAACAGAGAGATAGACTTTAAAAGTCTCGATCGAACGGTAGAAGAGAATATAGAGATGGGGTTTGTACTCATAGGCGCTTCTACCGGCGGTCCGCGTCTTATCGAGCAGATATGCAAAGCTCTTCCGGAAGGGTATCCTCACTCAGTCTGTGTGGTTCAGCATATGCCTGCGGAGTTTACCGGCAATTTCGCCAGAAGGCTCAATGCACTCTCTTCGGTAGAAGTGGTGGAAGCTTCCGAGGGGATGGCCCTGCAAAGAGGGCGCGTGATCATCGCAAAAGGCGGAAAGCATCTGCATTTTCGCAAAAAACTGAAGCAGTATGTCGTAACGTTGAAGAGTAATTTGCAGGAGAGATACTTTGTACCATCTGTCGATGAGATGTTTTTTAGTGCGGCGGATGTTTTGCCGACGGCGGAGATTTTGGCTATCGAGTTGACCGGTATCGGTGACGACGGTGCTGACGGTATGGTAAAATTACGCAATAAAGGTGCCTATACGATAGCGGAGAGTGAAAAGACGGCAGTCGTTTACGGTATGCCGAAAGAGGCTGCGCTTCGCGGAGGTGCCGACAGGGTTTTGGACTTTGGGGATATTGTAAAAGAGATCCTTGCTTATGGAAAGACAGGTTAATTTGACTACGGATCAGCTAAGAAGATTGGCCAACTTTTTGCAAAAGAGTTGCGGAATCTTTCTCGACGACAAAAAGTTGACCAGATTTCAAAGAAAGATCGAAACGATTGTTCACGAGTATGAAAGCGGAGACTTCAACCGCTTCTATCACAGGCTCAGGTTTGCCGGTGACAAGGAGCTCGTCCAGGCTCTGATCAATGCCGTAACTATAAATGAGACCTACTTTTGGCGCGAGCATGAGCAGTTTCGGATTTTGGTAGAAGAGATACTGCCGTCGATGGTAGATCAAAACAGGTTACGTCATATCAGAATACTTGTGCTGCCTTGTGCGAGTGGAGAAGAGGTATACTCGATCATGCTCGCCATTCTGGATAAAAAAGGGCTTTTGGAGAGGCTCAATATCGAGTTGATCGGTGTAGATATAGACACGGATATGATAAAGATGGCCAAAAGGGCCTGCTATTCGCAAAGGAGCGTGTCGAAACTGCCGAAGCACCTTGTCGACAGCTACTTCACGAAGGATAAGGGTAGTTACTGCTTTGACAAGGAGCTCGTTTCTCTTGTCCAGTTTTTTCAAGTCAATATTTTCGAAGAGAATCTAAAAAGCAGACTTGGAGAGTTTGATATTATCTTTTCAAGGAACATGCTTATATACTTCAACAAAGAGGATAAGAGACGCTCGCTTGAGCGGTTCCATTCACTTTTGAAAAGCGGCGGATACCTCTTTCTTGGACATGCCGATGCAGGTATGCTTGACAGATCGATGTTTGAGCCGTATGTATCGGGATTTCAAGTCTATCGCAGAAACTGATCCGCTTCAGCTCTTTCTTCTTTACGGGCGACTTTTTCATTTTCCACTGTGTCCAAAAGCGATACGATCGGAGCTAGCCGTCGGCGGAGTCGAGAGTGGAAGAAATATTCGGATTTGTGTTGTCTGAGAGTATGGTGCGGACGAGAGGACTTGAACCTCCACGGGCAAATGCCCACTAGAACCTGAATCTAGCGCGTCTACCAATTCCGCCACGTCCGCGAGAATGGGAATGAAAGTATACAAAAGCATACTTAAATAATAGTTTAAATACAATTATGGCAAGAAGAAGCGAAAGGGAGGCAGATGGTTGTACTTGAAAGCTGTGAGAGCGGATTCGAGCAGAAGTTTGAAGAGTTGCTCGGGCGAGGAGCTATGGATATGGAGCATGTCTCCTCGATCGTCGGCGGAATCATCAAGGCGATTCGTACGGAAGGAAACGTCGCTCTAAAAAGAGATATCTCCAGGTTCGACGGCTGGGAGCCGGCGTCAGACTCCGATCTGCAGGTGGATATCGAAGAGATGGAGGCGGCATACAAGGCTCTCGATAAAGATTTGAAAGAGGCTTTGCACCTCGCCTACGACAGAATCAAGAGCTATCATGAGAAGCAGATGCCAAAAAGCTGGATCGATTTCGATGACGCCGGAAACATACTCGGCCAGAAAGTGGTACCGGTAGATAGAGCAGGGCTATACATTCCGGGCGGCAAGGCGGCATATCCAAGTTCACTGCTTATGAACGCAGTTCCAGCTATCGTAGCCGGAGTGGAAGAGATAGTGGTCGCTTCTCCCGCGCCGGAAAACCAGATGAACCACCTTCTTCTTGCCGCCGCCCATCTTTGCGGTATAAAGAAAATGTTCAAGGTCGGAGGTGCCAGTGCGATAGCCGCGATGGCATACGGTACGCAGACTATACCCAAAGTCGACGTAATAACCGGGCCGGGCAATATTTTCGTAGCTACAGCGAAGAAGATGGTTTACGGAGATGTGAATATCGATATGATAGCAGGTCCCAGCGAGATAGGAATTTTGGCCGACGAGACGGCGATACCGGAGTATCTGGCGATAGATCTGCTCTCTCAGGCCGAACATGACGAGATGGCCAGTTCGATACTCATTACCCCTTCGCCCAAGCTCGCAGAAGCGGTCAGAGAGACCCTTTATATCGAACTCGGCAAGCTCGATAGAGAGATAATAGCCAGAAAGTCGATCGAGGAGCGCGGGGCGATCATTGTAACCGAAGATATGGAAGAGGCGGTAGGCTTGATGAACCGTATAGCACCGGAGCACCTTGAAGTCGTTACGGCCAATCCCTTTGAGCTTCTGCCGAAGATAAAGCATGCCGGTGCGATTTTTCTCGGCCCCTTTACGCCGGAGCCGATCGGCGACTATATGGCCGGTCCGAACCATACCCTGCCTACAGGCGGTACGGCGAGGTTCTACTCACCGCTCAGTACGGAGAATTTTATAAAAAAATCCTCCATTATCGCCATGAGCGAGGAGGGGATAAACGCCATCGGGGAAGCGTGTGCGCTTCTTGCGAAAACCGAAGGGTTGACGGCTCATGAGAAGTCTGTAAAAGTCAGGCTTAAATAGAGCCGCTGCAAGGCCTGTCTGGCCGGAGAGGTATGGTAGATGCGACATTGGAGTTTTGTATATGAAGATGATGCCGGTCTCGCAAGGTTTGTAGAAGAGAATCGCCTGAAAGAGAGTGATGCGCTTTTGGTCCAGGTAAATTACGGATCGAACCTAAAAGATGACGCCCATAAGGTATACCGGAGTCTGAAAAAACATCTGCCAAAAGCGGTGATCGCCGGAGCCGGCAGTGTCTCCCAGCATATTGACGGCAGTTTCGTTCAGGGAAAAACGGTTCTGGGTTTTACCTCTTTCAAAAAGAGCGGATTGAGCCAGGCGGTATACAGTTTTGAGGATTTTCATCATTGTGACTGCGACTTGCTTAAAGAGAGGATCAGATCCGGTCTGAAACCCGATACAAAAGGGGTGTTGCTCTTTGCAAATACGCTTGAAGCCGATCTGGAGAGTGTAGTCGACTCTTTAAACGAAGTGTTGGGAGATATTCCGATATTCGGAGGTATCGCGTCCTTTAGCAAAGAGTATGACACCTTTATGATCTTCTCTAATGAGGGAGTCCATGAGGAGGAGGCTTTCGTAGCCGTATTTTTAAACGGTGAGGATCTTGTCGTATCGACACAAACCTATTTCGAGTGGGATCCAATAGGAAGAGAGTACATCGTCACCGATGCCGACGGCAGATATATATCGAGACTCGATGACAAGCCGGTAAAAGAGGTCTACGAAAAGTATTTCGGCAAGATAAGCGACGAAGAGTTTTTACAGATCACTATGGCGCATCCTCTTATCAAGTGTGACAGCAGAGATAGAAAGGTTGCCAGAGCGTTGATCAGGCTCGATGAAAAGAGGAGAGGCTTTTTTACGGGGAAGTTCGAGAAGGGCGAGAGAGTACAGATAGGCTTCGGTCACTACAGACGCATGATCGAGCGCTACGAAAAGATT
>JAMONQ010000030.1 GCA_027065635.1 Campylobacterales bacterium
CGGTTCCGGGAAGTATCTGTAGTCTGCACTCTCCTCTTTTCCGCGCATGGAGCGTGTCTCACCCTTTATCGTGTCGAAAAGACGCGTCTCCTGCCATACCTCGTCCTCATATACTCCATCCTCCCACGCCTCTATCTGCCGCTGGACTTCATAGTCTATAGCCTGATGAATGAAGCGGAAGCTGTTCATGTTTTTGATCTCTACACGAGTATAGAGATTCTCGTCACCCTTCGGGCGTATGGATACGTTGACGTCACATCTGAACGAACCCTCCTGCATGTTGGCGTCGCTTATATCGAGGTATCGTACTATCGCATGCAGCTTTTTGAGATAACGAACCGCTTCGTCGGCACTTCTCATATCAGGCTCGCTGACGATCTCGAGCAGCGGTGTTCCGGCTCGATTCAGATCGACGAGGGAGTGGTCGCCTTCATGGATGTTTTTTCCCGCATCCTCTTCGAGGTGAGCCCTTGTTATACCGATGCGCTTTTGCGTACCGTCATCGAAATCGATCATGAGGTGTCCGCCCTCGACGATCGGTATCTCGAACTGACTGATCTGATAACCCTTCGGAAGATCGGGGTAGAAGTAGTTTTTTCTATTGAAAACAGATTTTTTGTGAACCGTGGCATCTATAGCGTTTCCAAACATCATGGCCTTTTTCACGGCCTCCCTGTTCAAAACGGGAAGGGCACCCGGAAGCCCCAGGCAAACCGGGCAGGTATGGATGTTTTGTCTATCCGCAAAGCTTGTGGCACAGCTGCAGAAAATCTTGGTCTTCGTATTTAGCTGTACATGAACTTCCAGACCGATAATTACTTCAAACATTACTTTCCTTGAGTTGCAAAATAGCGAATCGATGCGAATCCGTCCGCACCCGCACTCTCTACGGCTTCTATGTGATCTTGAGAGACGATTCCGCCCAGAGCGAAGATATTGAGGGATATTTTACCTCTAATTTCTTTTAACTTCTCTAAACCGACAGCCGGCCCCTTTCCCGGAGTGTCGAATACGGGACCGTATGTGACGCCGTATGCACCGGCCCTTTGAGCCTCTTCGATCTCCTTGAGGGAGTGGGTACTTACAATCACTCTCAACCCTTTTCGTGCCGCCTTTTCGACACAGGAGATCTTGCCGGAAGGAAGATGAATTCCGTCCGCATTCAGACGAATCGCAAGCTCTATATCCGTGTGAAGAAAAAATCTTGTCCGCTCAAAAAGGGGTTTTAGAGATAAAAACGACTCCGCCAGATCTTCGTAACGATGTGTACTCTTGTCACGGAGGCAGATGAAATCTGGGGAAAACTCAAGCAGCGTCTTGCAAACAGACTCTTTTAGAGAGTATGGCTTAGAGCCGTAGAACTTCGGGTCAGTTATCGCATATTTTAGAATCATGCAGCTCTTTTCTGATCTCTTCGAGAAGGTCGGTCTGACGCTTCATCTCCCGCAGTTTTTCAAACTGTAAAAAGACGATCTCCAGAAATACGACGAGCAAAAGGCCCAAAAGCGACCCAACGATCGCAGCCATGAAGGCTATGATATACCCGAAAGGCAGAAAAGACCAGAAAAGGTAGACGGCGCCGAGCAGGGCGATGGCCCATGCGGCACCGAGCAGAAAGTTTGCAACTGTTTCGGCAGTCGTACGTCTCAAAGAGGCCCCGTCAGAGAGACTCTTCTTCGAGCAGAACGGCACCTGCGAGATAGACATAGGTCAAAATCATAAAGATGAATGACTGCAAAAATGCCATAAAGGTAAGCATCGCGAATGCCGGAAGCGGTACAAGCCAAGGAGCGAGCATCAACAGAACCCACAAGAAGAGGTCGTCACCCTTGATGTTACCGAAGAGTCGGAACGACAGAGATATTATTCTTGAAAAGTGCGAAACTATCTCGATTGGAAACATAAGCGGGGCGAGCCACTTGACAGGACCGGCGAAATGTGCGAAATAGTGTACTACACCATGCTTCTTTATACCCTCGTAGTTATAGTAGATAAAAACTATAAGAGCAAGGGTCAGTGTCATGTTGATATTGGCTGTCGGCGACTCGAAACCCGGAATGATACCTATGATATTTCCCAAAAACACGATGATACCTATCGTCGCGATCAGAGGAAGATACTTTCTCGCCAGTGTCTCTCCCAAAACGTCGCGTCCCATGGCCACCACACCCAGCAAATAAGTCTCCATTATGTTTTGAAGACCTGTCGGAACCAGTCTTGGAGATTTGACCGCCATCTTAGCCAATACAAGCGCTATAATGGCTACCAACAACAGATGTGAAACCAATATAAATCCATGCGAGTGGGAAATCAGACCAAAATAGGTAAATATGCCTTCCATGCGGCTCCCTTTGACTTAAATTTGTGCGATTTTATCACACGATCCATTAATAACTCTTTAAGGGCGGCTCTGAAAACCCTCTTTCAAAAGCCTCTCCTGGCCTATTCTGTAGAGTGCGAAATCGTACTTTACAGGATCTTCCGGTGAGAACTCCTTCAAAGACTCCGTAAGCTGTACAGCCGCTTTCCAGTCGTAGCTTCTGCGTTTCAGCAGCCCGAGGCTCAGTCCGGTCTTGAAAGTATGGGTATCGAGCGGTATTACAAGATCACTGCGTGAAACACCGCTCCATCTGCCAAGATCGAGAGCATCCTTTCTTACCATCCATCTCAAGAACATCATCCATCTCTTGTATGGACTCGAAGGCTTTGCATTGTCCGGTATCGTACCTGTAAGAAAGCGATACCCCCTGCTCTCGTAGCGGTTTACCTTTCCAAAGAGTTCGATAAGCTTGAAAACACCCTCTATTACCGAACCGTCGCGGCGATAACCGTCCATGAAAACCTCTTCCATCTCACCCTCTTCGAGCCTGCTCATGGTGATGAATATCTCAATAACATCTTCACTGGACTGAAAGCGGTAGTATTTCTCTTTGAGCCTGTTTCTGATCAGACTCTCATCTTTATCGAGAAGAGTGAAGTCGAAAGAGCGCAAAAGCTCCACAATTTTTGCGGCGTTTCCGTATGCGAAGAGAGCACACAACAATATTGCCCTGTCATCGTCAAGCTCTCTGGCGACAAGCAGAGGGTCGGGACGTTTCAAGCTGAGTTCATCCGGACTGTTTCTCTTTTGCGCCTCGATCTCCAGTCTTTCACGCAAGCTTGTAGAATCTTTTGCGTTCACTCGAACCTCCGATCTGCATCTGTTTTCTGTACTTGGTAACCGTTCTGCGGACCATCTTTACACCGAATCTCTTCTCTATCATTTCGAGCAGCTTGTTGTCGCTCAGCGGTTTGGATCTGTCTTCGGAGGCAATCGCATCGGCTATGAACCGCTTTATGGCGCTGTTGCTTACATCTTCATCTATCGCGGCCGTAAAAAAGGCTTTCATGGGGAAAATACCTCTGTCGCACATCAAGTACTTGTTAGCTATGGCCCGTGAAATGGTAGAAGGATTGTGATCGAATTCATCCGCGATATCTTTGAGCTTCATCGGCTTTATATCACCTCCCTGGAAAAAGTCGTACTGAAACTCCACTATCATCAGACCAATCTTGTAGAGGGTCGCTTTTCGCATCTGAAGAGCATCTATCAGATCCCTCGCCTCTTTGAGTTTCTTTTTTACGAAGGGATGGTCATCACCCCCATCCTCGATTCTTATATCCGGATAGAAAGGATCGTTTATCCTGACCTCTATTCCATCCTCTCCCTGAACGATCAGAAGGTCCGGTACAATCGGGCTGGAGCTCTCCATAGTCTCGAGAGCAGGCGGATTTTTGAAGGTTCTTATCACTCTTAGCGCATCTTCATATCCCTCTTCACCCTTGAAGCTGCCTATGGAGTCAAAACTCTCCAGCATACGGGCAACGAGAGAGTAAAGGGGCTCTTGCACATCACTCTGGCGAAGTTGAAAAAGCATGGCTTCAGCCGTGCTCCTGGCTCCGACACCGGATGGCTCCAGATAGGCGAAGCGCTGCCTTATCTTTTCGACATCTTCGCTTTTCGCTCCGACTCTTTTTGCTATCTCATCCACATCACCTTCAAAATATCCCTCAGCGTTGATCTCCTCCACTATCTCATAGGCTATCTTTTCGCTCATGGGAGTAGGAAAAAGCGGGGCGTTTATCTGTTCTGCCAACATTTCATAAA
>JAMONQ010000031.1 GCA_027065635.1 Campylobacterales bacterium
CCGCACGCACTGCCTACCGATGTGGTTCTCAAGGGCGGGGATCTGCTGCTGGTAGATGCCGGCATAAAGTATCGAAGATACTGCTCGGACAGGACGAGGACGATCTTCGTGAAAGAGGGGATGGCTTTCAAAGAGGAGCAGAGCTTTGCATCTTCGAAGATCCAGAAAGCGTACGATCTCGTCAGAAAAGCCCATGACAGGGCGATAGAGAGCGCAAGAGCGGGGATGACCGGAGCGCAGATAGATCGTCTGGCGCGAGAAGTTATCGAAAACGGTGGAATGGGGGAGTACTTTGTCCACTCCACCGGTCACGGTGTCGGACTCGACATCCATGAGATGCCCTATATTTCGGCACGCAGCGATACTGTAGTGGAGGACGGTATGGTCTTTACTATCGAACCGGGTATATATGTACCGGGTGAGTTCGGGATTCGTATCGAGGATATGGTCGTCATCCTTGACGGAAGGGCTGAAATTTTGTGAGAGTGCGGATCGACTCGAAAAGAGCGCTTCTTTTTAAAAGGGATTTTCCGAAATGCTTCAAGAGCACCGCAATGGCGCATCGCGCACTTATAGGTATCGGGGGCAACGTGGGCGATGTGGAAGATCGCTTTTTGAAGCTGTTGCGCCATTTTGTACGCTCGTCGGTACTGAGCCCTCTGCAAAGCGCTCCGCTTTTTGAAAATCCGCCGTTCGGATATACGGATCAGCCCGATTTTTTAAATTCGCTCATACTTGTGCAGACCAGGCTGGATCCCCACTCGCTGTTGCGGTATCTGCTTTGGGTAGAGAAGCGTTTCGGGCGAAAAAGGAGCTTCCCCAACGCTCCCAGAACGCTCGATTTGGATATAATATTTTTTGACAACCTGCGACTCGGGAGCAGACGACTAAGGCTGCCTCATCCCCATTTCGCGGAACGTGACTCTGTAATGATACCGCTAAGCTTCATGACAAGAAAGCGGAGAGGTCCGGAATCTTTTTGGCGGAGGAGCGGCCGTAAGCGTTGTTTAAGGCGCATAGAGGCACAGCCGAAGGGACTCTTTGCCGATATGCCGGAAGCTGTTGAGTTTCTCGATCTTCGAAGAAGATCATCCTGAAAGCGGATGCTTTCAAAGCTTTAGGGGGGGTGCAGGGGTGAGGCCCGTGAAGTGAAACAGACTTGTGTCTGTTTCATAGGGTCGGAACCGGAGGCGATGTGCAAGGCAGCGTCGCAGGCAGTCCCCGCCGGTTCATAGGCTTTGTCGATCTTCGAAGAAGATCTCTTGAAAGCGGATGCTTTCAAAGCTTTAGGGGGGTGCAGGGGTGAGACCCGTGAAGCGAAACAGACCTGCGTCTGTTTCATAGGGTCGGAACCGGAGGCGATGTGCAAAGCAGCGTCGCAGGCAGTCCCCGCCGGTTCATAGGCTTTGTCGATCTTCGAAGAAGATCTCTTGAAAGCGGATGCTTTCAAAGCTTTAGGGGGGTGCAGGGGACGGGCAGTCCCCGCCACTCGACGGGCTTTGCCCGTCGAGTGCGTCAAATAAATGAAGGAGCAGTCTGGATGAAATTGATGACTTTTACGGCACCGACACCGGCTCAGGCGTTAAAAGCGGCACAGCTGGAGTGCGGTGAGGATGCCCTTGTCGTCAGTACCAAACAGATACGCAAAAAGAGTCTTACGCAGCCGGCTCTGTATGAAGTCGTGGTAGCGATAGAAGACAACCCGCCCGCAAAGAGCAAAAAGGATACCAGGAGGGTGCGGCCCTCTTCGGAAAAAGAGAGCGAGCCAAAAAGATCTGCAAGCAAAGAGAGCGACGACGAGGTTCTTTTGAATATCTCCGAAGCGGCGCGCCAGATATCCCAAATAGCCAACGTGGCATCTGTGAGCCGGCGTCCGAAGGTGCATGTGGAGGTCGAGGAGGAGAGTCCGTCGCGCGGAAGCGGAGTGGAGATCGACGAGCTCAAGGCGATAAAAGGTGAACTTCTAAAGCTATCCGACAAGGTCAAACTCATCCAGAATATGGTCTGGGAAGAGAAGAGACCTGCAGGATCCGGTACGGTACCGCCGGAGTTTGCGGAGATCTATCGAATCGCTAAAAACAGCGGAATGGATCCTGTGCATCTGGATGAGATCATGCGTCTTACTCTCGAGCATATGCCTCTTCAGATGCGCTCCTCCACAAAAACGGTACGGCGTTACTTTAAAACTCTGCTCAGAAAGATGGTACCGGTCAGAATAGAGAGGGAGCTTGTTCCGCCGCAAAAGCGTATTATGATGCTCGTGGGTCCGACCGGTGTCGGAAAAACAACGACGCTGGCGAAGCTTGCCGCAAGATATGCCTATATGATGGAGAAGAAGTATAAAGTAGGTATCATAACGCTGGATACCTATCGTATAGGTGCCGTCGAGCAGCTTATGCAGTATGCCAAGATGATGCGAATCGGAATAGAGGCGGTCGTCGATCCGCCGGAGTTCATAACGGCTCTTCAGACTTTGCAGCATATGGATATCATACTGATCGATACGGTTGGAAGCAGCCAGTATGACAAGCAGAAGATAGAAAAGCTCCAGCAGTTTCTATCTACACATACCGACGTCGGTATAGATGTGAGTCTCGTTATGGGAGCACCTACGAAGCTCGAGGATCTAAGGGCGATCTACAATAACTTCTCGTTGCTTGGTATAGATACGCTGATCTTTACCAAACTCGATGAAACCAGAGGTTTCGGGAATATCTTTTCTCTTGTATACGAGACGGAAAAGCCGGTCAGCTATCTCTCTACGGGACAGGAGGTTCCGGACGACCTGATGTGTGCGGACAGTGACTATCTGGTAGAATGTCTCATGGAATCTATGGCCAGGAAGGAGGGGCGATGAGTACCCAGGCGAGCAAGCTTCAGGCTCTAATGGATTCCCACCGCACCCAAAACGGCGCAACGAGGGTGATCGCCGTAACGAGCGGAAAGGGTGGAGTCGGCAAGAGTACCCTGAGCGCCAATATCTCCTATGTACTGGCATCGCGCGGTTTCAAAGTGGGACTTATGGATGCCGACATCGGTCTGGCCAATCTGGATGTCATGTTCAATGTGCGGGCGGAGAGAAATATTCTTCATGTTCTAAAAGGGGAGGCAAGGTTCGAAGATATCGTAGTGAGGCTGGAAGAGAACCTTTTTCTGATCCCGGGCGAGAGCGGGGACGAGATACTGAAGTTTTCCGACGCCACTATCGTAAGCCGTTTTATAGACGAATCGCAGGCGCTGGAGGGGCTCGATTTTTTGATAATCGACACCGGAGCCGGAATCGGTGATACTATACAGATGTTTTTGCGTGCGGCGGATGAAGTGGTGGTGGTTACGGTTCCCGATCCGGCGGCCATAACGGACGCCTACGCTATGGTAAAGGTGATAAGCAAGATAAAAAGCGATCTTTCGATGGTGGTGAATCAGGTTCGCAACTCAAGGGAGGGGATGAAGATATTCGATACCATCAAGAAGGTGGCACAGGGTAACATAGGCGAAGATCTGAATCTCAGGATGCTTGGAAGCGTAAGGTCCGATGCGAGTGTCGCAAGGAGCGTAAAACAGCGCCTTCTGGTATGCAAGGAGCTTGCCAATATAGCTCCGGCGGCGGATATAGAAGCTATCGCCGCAGCTTTGGCGGACAAAAAGGAACACAAAATGCTTGAGAGCGGGAAAGAGGGCGGAATCGGCACCTTTTTCAAGAAGCTGTTGGGTCAGTTTTAGCAAGGATGGTGAATGCGTGAGAGCAACTTTATCGCTTTTTGGGTGGTCAGCGGTTTTTTTATCGGATTGATGGCCGCCTTTGTCGGAGCGGACGGGGTGACTGGTGTACTCTCCGTTGTATTCTCGGTGACACTCTTTTTCTACCTGCTCGCGCATGTGAGTGTGGCGCTTTTTGTACGTTTTATGGAGTTCGGCAAGGTCCACTTCGAAAAAGAGGAGTATGACCGGAAGCTCGACTACTTTTATAACCAGCTGCTTCAGCGTGAAAAGGAGCTGGAGATGAATTACGCATACATTTCCAAAGATGAAACGATAGAACAAGGTATGAAAAAGGATGGGGACAGGTGATGGTTGAGGGATACGATGCACATATTCGCCACTATCAGGATGAGATGGCGGTAAAATATCTACCTGCGGTAAAAGCTATGGCCTACAGGCTCAAAGAGCGACTTCCGCGTTCGGTCGAGTTTGATGATCTGGTCAGCATAGGTGCCGAAGAGCTGATCAAACTGGCCAGGCGCTACGACAAGGAGCAGAACGACTCCTTCTGGGGTTATGCAAAAAGCCGTGTCTACGGCTCGATGCTCGATTATCTGCGCTCTTTGGATATCGTCAGTCGCGCCAACAGAAAGCTGATAAAGCAGATTGACGAAATCATATCCCAATATATGGACGAGTACGGTGTGGAGCCTGAAAACGCCTATATAGCAGAAATTCTGCAAGAAGACGAGCAGAAGATAAAGGATGCCAGACGCGTCGCGGCTATCTACAACGTGATGCCGTTGCACGATCAGCTCGAGAGCGATGAAAAGGACGCTTTTTCTACGATAGAGCAGGAGGAGCTGATAGAGAAGATCATGGATGTGCTGAAGACGATGTCCGAGCGCGATCAGATGATTATCCAGATGTACTATTTCGAAGAGCTCACCTATAAAGAGATCTCCGAAATTCTCGATATCACGCCTTCGAGAATATCGCAGGTGCACAAGAGGGTCATAACAAAAGTGAGAGACAGCATAGGATGAGGTTATGGCAGATATTCTAAGCCAGGAAGAGATCGATGCGCTGCTCGAAGCGGTGGAAGATGAAGGTACCCCCGAAGCTCTGGAGAGCGAAGAGGAGGTATTCGACCAGCGTCAGATCACGCTGTACGACTTCAAACGTCCCAATCGCGTAAGCAAGGAGCAGTTGCGCGCTTTCAGGGGTATCCACGACAAGATGGCCCGCTCTCTCGCCTCCCAGATCTCGTCGGTCATGCGGTCGATAGTGGAGATTCAGCTTCACTCGGTGGACCAGATGACATACGGCGAGTTTTTGATGAGTCTACCGAGCCCTACCAGCTTCAATGTCTTTTCCATGAAGCCGCTCGACGGCAGCGGTATTTTGGAGATCAACCCCTCCATAGCCTTTCCGATGGTGGATCGTCTTTTGGGAGGCGCCGGAGAGCCGTACGAGACTACACGTGAATTTACGGATATAGAACTCAATCTGATGGATTCGATTCTTCGTATCATCATGGGAACTCTCAAGGAGGCGTGGGCCCCGGTCATAGAGCTCTATCCAAACGTCGAGTCGAAAGAGTCGAGTCCAAACGTTATTCAGATAGTCGCTCAAAACGAGATCGTAGTGATGGTCGTGATGGAGATCGTAATCGGCCACTCCAGCGGAATGATGAATATATGCTATCCGGTCATCACTCTCGAATCGATTCTGAACAAACTCGGCAGTCGTGACTTCATGCTGACGGAGACCAGCGCCAAAAAGAGCAGAAACAAAGAGCTCAAGGCGCTGGTAGGAGGTGCGAGGGTGAATGTGAGCGCATATCTGGGAGAGGCCGAGCTTACACTAAAAGAGCTGCTCTCCTTGAAAGAGGGGGATATTCTCAGGCTCGATCGTCCGGCGGACGATACGGCTGTCGTAAATGCGGACGGAAAGGATCGCTTCATTGGCAGAATCGGGCTCAGAAGATTTAGAAAGTCGCTGGAAATATGCGAGCTTATTATCAACGAAAAAGATGAGGTAAAAGAGATTTTGCAGCAGATTGAAAACGAAAGACGTCTCAAGCTGGCCAATACACTGAAAGAGGAGGTGGCGAATGGCTGACTGGATAGAGTTGCTGGCCAGTGAGACGGCCGCCACCATCGAGGGTTTGACCGGACAGCGCCCCGAAGTCTCTTTCAAGAATCGCGAAGAGGTTACTGACATATCAAACGTCATAGCTCCTATGTCTATAGTGACCATAGATGTCAGCGGCGATATTTCGGGTAAGATGGCCGTGGCGATTTCGCCCATGATAGGTACCGCCCTTTCGGATATGATGCTTGGAGGCGAAGGCGAGAGCAAGCAGGAGATGGATCCGGACGACCTCGATGCGGTAAAAGAGATCGTATCGAATATATTCGGCGGCCTATCTACCGCCATGAAAGCTCAAAAAGAGTTTCCGGATCTAAACTTTTCGGTTAGTGACATACACTTTTACAAAGAGGGCGAAGATATAGATCTAAGCGGCTATTCCACGCTGCTTGCATACAATTTTTCACTTGGCGTGATAAACGGCATATTCATGACTCTTCTGGATGAGAGTCTCTCTTCACTCGTCGATTCGGACGATGGAGGCAATGCGGGAGATACCGCTCCTTCCGGCAAGGAAGCGGCCTCGTCCGACTCTTCGGCTGCCATCCCCGCCGATCATCCGGAAATGAAGAATATCGGTCTGATTCTCGATGTGAAGCTTCCCTTGAGAGTGCGCATAGGAAGCAAGAAGATGCTGCTAAAGGATGTACTCTCCATGGATATAGGCTCTGTAATAGAGCTTGACCAGCTTGCCAACGATCCTCTTGAAATACTTGTCGACGACAAAGTTGTAGCCTATGGAGAAGTGGTTATAGTCGATGGAAACTTCGGAGTTCAAATTACCCATATAGGCTCCAAGCGCGAAAGACTCGAGAAACTCAAAGGCTGACCTTAAGCGTTTTTGAAGCGGCGCAGTAATAATATTAGATAAAATTATACAATGCCTGAATCGTAGGCATGAATCGATCAGGGGACCGTTCAGTCGGGTGTGCGGATTTCTACGTAAGTGACTATTTGGTGTCCATATGTCGCGGTTCGTTTGGATCGCTACCCATAAGAAGGAGACAATAGTGAAAAAAAAGGTTCTGGTCGGTATGAGCGGTGGCGTAGACTCCACCGTTACCGCCAAACTTCTGCTCGATGAGGGGTACGAAGTGGAGGGAGTCTATATGAAACTCCACGACAAGCCCGGATACCACGAAGCCAATTTCGCGAAAGTGGAGCATGTAGCAGGGTATCTTGGAATCAAGGTTTCGATGCTCGACTTGTCGAAAGATTTCGATGAAGCGGTATACAGACCTTTCATAGAGGGCTACAAGCAGGGGCTGACGCCGAATCCTTGCGCAAACTGCAACAGGCTCATAAAGTTCGGAAAGATGATGGAGTATGCCGACAGCATAGGAGCCGACTATATGGCGACAGGTCACTATGTACGTCACGACGGAGAGTATATAATAGAAGCCGAAGACGAGACCAAGGATCAGAGCTATTTTCTGTTCGATATCGATAAGAGGATCATTCCTCGTCTCATCTTTCCTCTTGGAGAGTGGAGAAAAGAGGATGTAAAAAAGTACGCTTCGAAAATAGAAGCTCTCAAAAGTTTCGCGACCCAGAAGGAGTCGAGCGAAATCTGCTTCGTAGAGACCACCTATATAGATATTCTCAAGCAGCATACAGAGGTGGAGATGCCGGGAGAGGTTCTCGATACCGAGGGGAATGTCATTGGCCACCACAAGGGCTATATGCACTATACGATAGGCAAACGCAGAGGCTTTTTCGTACGAGGCGCGCACGAGCCGCACTACGTAAAGGAGATCAGACCGGAAACAAACCAGATAGTCGTATCGCGTCATGCGGATCTCGAGGTACGGCGAATCGCTCTAAAGAGGGTCAATCTGATGGATTCGAAAAAGAGCTTCCGGTGCGATGTCAAGGTGCGCTATCGAACCAAAAGGGTTCCATGCAGAGTCGAAGTTACAGAAAGCGGAGGAGCCGTAGTGGAACTGGATGAACCGGTATTTGGAGTTGCCGCGGGTCAGGCGGCCGTTTTTTATGACGGAAAGCGTCTTTTGGGCGGAGGATGGATAACGAAATAGATATAATCGCTATTTAAGAAAAATAGAGATATTATTCCATCCTGCATCTTTCGGGGTGTAGCGCAGCCTGGTAGCGCGCCTCGTTCGGGACGAGGAGGTCGAAGGTTCGAATCCTTTCACCCCGACCATCGTTTTTGCCTACACAAGAGTTTTGTATATAAAAAGTAGTATAACTTCTTAACCGGTTCGCCGGACGGCTCACAGCGGCTTTTCTGTTGAAACCCTTCCTTCTGCCATCGTATTGAATCACCGATGAGCTTCGTATCGAGTGAGTCGACACTCTTCACGATATAGCACTGTATATAAGTTTTTCTACTCTCAGGATATCCTCTTTTTTGCACTTTTTATTGTTTGTCGGTCCCGAAAATATATAAGAATCAAACTTTTTTATCTGTCGGTCAACTTCTTTCATCTAAAATATGAACCATCATTCACCGAAAGGTTGTTCATGAAAAAGAGTCTGATTTTTTTCTTTCCGTTGATCCTTTTCGGTCACGATATATGGATAGAAAAAAAGGGGCAGGAGTATCGGCTCGAGTACGGCCATCTTTACCTGACACCTGAACACGGCGGCAAGAAGAGCATAGAGTACGACCCTGAAAAAATAGAAGAGATCGTTTGTAAAAGCGGGGAAGAGGTCAAAGAGATTGAAGCTCCCCGCACTTATCCTGTTGTAATAGACAGCAGGTGCGACGAGATTTTTGTATTTATGGACAACGGCTATTTCACGAAGACGCCTTACGGTACTAAAAATCTTCCCAAAAACGAAGTCAGGATGGCTCTTGAGAGCTGGAAGAGTATTGAAAGCGTAAAGAGGATAGAGAAAAACTCCAAAGAGCCGATCGGAAAAGGTCTGGAGATAGTTCTGCTCAACGATGTGAAAAAGGTTGGGGACAAAGCGAGGCTGCTTCTGCTTTTTGACGGCAGGCCGGTAGAAGGAGCCGTCGTGGCATATGGGGACAACCCAAGAGGTATGAGCGGCAGTGACGGAAGGGTAAATATAAAAATCAGAAGAGAGGGGCTTCAAAATATCAAAGCGACAATGAGAAAGGGATGTGACGACGACAGATGTGACGAAATCGTTTATACGACAACGCTCAACATAGAGGTCGATAGATGAAAAGAGTATTGATTCTGTCACTTTTTGCACTATCGCTTTTTGCACACGATCTGCACCATGAAGTTCATAATCGAAAAGCTGTCGTGGTTACGTTCTCTTTTGGAGGAGAGAGTGACTTTTCATACCAGCCATATGAAGTATACGCGCCAAAAAGCGACATACCTTTTTCGGTAGGCAGGAGCGACAAACTATCGAGGGTAGTGTTCGTACCGGACAGAGAGGGAGAGTGGAGAGTGAAAATCGTGAGTGAAGACGGACATGGCGCGCAAATCGGTGTCACAGTGGACAATGCGGCCGTTGTGAAGGGGTATTCGCAGAGCTTTTTTGAAAAGTTCCAAAAGATTTTTGCAGGAGTTGCGTTGATTTTTGGAATATTTGGAGTTTTAACCATGATAAAAAGGAGGAGTAATTGAAAAAGCTTTTGGTATCTACCGCATTGAGTGCGATTTCGCTTTTTGCGCATCATGGAGTCGCTTCGCCCGGAGTTGTAGGACTCGAGGGACCGGGAGCGCCTGTCGAGACTACGAGCTCCGCGACACTGCCTGAAGGAAAGTTTCTGGCCTATATGAAGCTCGATTACGCTTCGTATGAAAAGTTCACACCGGTAATAGATGAAGAGACAGATGAGAGTTATTACTGGATGTATGGGCTTGGGTATGGATTTACGTCATATTTCAGCGGATATGTTTTTTCGCCTTACTATACAAAAAGGCTTGAAAACTCGGAGGAGACAAGCGGCTTTCACGATATTAATCTCATGGGTGTGGTAGGGTTCAAATATGATGAAGGCTTTATGCTCGTACCCGCCGGTGAAAGTCTCGACGATCTTGAAGAGTGGCATTTTACGGCTTTTTTGAACATCTCTTTGCCTACCGGGAACAGTGAGCTGAAGAAAGCCGACGGCACCCTCTATGACGCCGGTATGCAGCTTAGTTTCGGAGGACCTTCTTTCATGGCCGGAGTGAGTGCGACAAGATGGTTCGGAAACGAGTGGACATTCGTGGCCGACTCGTCATACAACACTTTTACGGAGCACACATACAGTGACGGAACGAGAGTGAAGTTTGCCGACGAGATCAGAGTCAACACCGCCTTGACATACAGACTTTATGTAAATACGAAAAAGAGGCTGAGAATAGATACGAATCTCGAAGCCAATTACCTGCATCTCGGACGTGATGAAGAAAACGGTATACCGCAGAAGGCTACAGGCGGAGATATTTTGTACAATACGGCCGGCTTCAGGATCTTTTACAACAATGTCAGTGCGGCGCTCGGGCTGAAAGTTCCCGTATGGACCCGGCTCAACGAAGAGGATTTGCAGCAGGGCAGCGAAGGAAAAGAGAAGTACAGGGTGATATTCAGTTTCTCTTCTCTCTTTTAGGAGGATATATGCATATACCTGACGGTTTCATTTCGCCGGTTACCTATATCCCCGCATATGTTGCGACGGTTGCGTTGTGGTATGCGGCTTTCGGCGAGACGAAGCTCGAGAGTGAAAGAGTCTCGTTCCTGGCGGCTCTTTCGGCTCTGAGCTTCGTTTTGATGATGATTGCCATACCTCTTCCCGGAGGAACGTCGGCACACCTGAGCGGTGTCGCTCTGCTGAGCATAGTATTCGGTCCCTGGCTCGGGTTTGCGGCCGTATCCGTCGTAGTGGTCATAGAGGCTCTCTTTTTCGGCGAAGGCGGAGTGACCACTCTGGGGATAAACGCTTTCGCTATCGGCTTTATAGGCTCTTTCAGCGCATATTATATCTACAGATTTTTGAAAGATGTGAATGAAAAAGCGGCACTCTTTCTTGCCGGCTGGTTCGGAATGAACATGCCGGCACTTTTCCTTGCCGTTGTATTGGGATTGCAGCCTCTTGTAGCGTCGGTGGAGGGGAAGCCGCTCTTTTTTCCGTTCGATATCGAAACGACTCTTACGGCATTGATGATACCCCATGCGCTGATAGGTATCGCGGAGGGGGTGGTCACTCTTTTTCTATACAGGTTTTTAAGGGAGAACTTCAGGGTGGTTTTCGATGAAAGATAGGGTGATCTTTTTCTTATATCTGGCCTCTCTTCTCGTTTTTACATCCATACACGACGAGATTTTGCTTCTTTGTGCTCTGATTGTGCTTTTTCTCTTTTCAGGAGACAGCCTTGTATATTTGCTTAAAAGGACACTCAAATCGATCGTCGCCTTTACTTCGGTTGTATCTGTGTCGTACCTTGCAGCCGGTTTTTTCCAAGCCGTAGAGTACGATTTTTTGATTCTTTTCAACATCAGAGTCTTTCTTCTGACATATATGACCTTCTTTGTTTTCGAGAGGATAAATATATTCAAGGCGCTATCTTTTTCAAAAAGGCTCTCTTGGCTGGTTGCACTATCTTTTTCCCAGATAAATATATACAGAAGAAGTTTTCTGGAGTTTTGGATGGGGCTGATGTCGAGGCAGCCTGTTTTGAGCTATGCCAATTGGCTCAAGTCCGTAAAATCGGTCACCCTCTTTTTTATGAACAAGACGCTATACAGCAGTCGCGACATTTCAGCGGGTATGAAGAGCAGAGGATTTTTTGATGATTGAAGTTGAAAACCTCTATTTCGACTATACCGACTTCAAGGGAGAAAAAATAGAGCTTCTCAAAGATATCTCTTTCAAAATAGAGAGCAAAGAGAGAGTAGTGCTTCTGGGAGTGAACGGAAGCGGGAAGTCCACCCTTCTTAAAATCCTCAACGCTCTCGTTTTTCCAAAAAGGGGCAGCTATATCTATAAAGGCATGCGAATAAGAAAAAGGGGCTTCAAAAAGATTTCACGCAGTTTCAGAAAAGATATCTCTTTTTTGATGCAAGATCCCAATATGCTGCTTTTCAACGCAACGGTCAGGGAGGAGATCGAGTTTGGTCTAAGAGAGTTCGGCTTCGATGATATCGAAAAAAGAGTTGAAGAGACGGCAAAGAGATTCGGACTGGAAAAATATCTGGAGACTCCGCCTTTTTATTTGAGCGGAGGAGAAAAACAGAGAGTGGCTCTCGCTTCGCTCGTTGCGATAGAGCCTGAAGTACTCTTGATGGATGAGCCTTCGGCAAACCTCGATCCTCCGACTACCGAATGGTTGATGGATCTGCTAAGAGAGCTCGATATTACCACCGTCATATCCACACACAATCTCGCTCTCGCGCAAAAGTTCGGAGATAGAGCTCTGGTGCTTTCCGATAATCATACACTACTGTTCGACGGGCTTTTGAAGGAGTTTTTGAAAAACGAGGAGTTGATGGGGGAGGCGAAGCTTCTTCATCGGTACGGGTAGTGACGCAGCGGCCAGGCATATTTGAATACTCACGATTCGCCCAAACCGTACTCGTGATCCGTTTTTGCGGTCTTAATCTCTGCCTTTTGAAGATTTGGATATAATTGCGCCAATTTTATGGTGAAGGTATTACGAATATGCGTGGATATAAGATTTTTGCGGGAACAGCTTCGGAGTCGTTTGCCGCAGAGGTGAGCAAATATCTCGACGCACCGCTCGGCGGTGCCAACATAAGCCGTTTCAGTGACGGAGAGATCGGGTGTCAGATCAGCGAGAGCGTAAGAGGGCGCGATGTCTTTATCGTTCAGTCTACCGGTGCTCCGTCAAACGACAACCTGATGGAACTACTCATCATGACGGATGCGCTGCGAAGAAGTTCTGCGCGCTCGATTACGGCGGTGGTCCCCTATTTCGGCTACGCGAGACAGGATCGCAAAGCGGCTCCGAGGGTTCCGATCACTGCGAAACTGGTCGCCAACCTTATCCAGACCGCTGGAGTGGATCGTGTCGTCACGATGGACCTGCATGCCGGGCAGATCCAGGGATTTTTCGATATCCCTGTGGACAATCTTTACGGTGCGATACTCTTCATCAACCATATAAAAGCGAAAAATCTCGAGGATCTGATAGTGGCGAGCCCCGATATCGGCGGAGTCGCCCGCGCCCGCTATTTCGCCAAGCGTCTTGGAGTCGATATGGCGATTGTGGATAAGCGCAGAGAGAAGGCTAACGAGTCGGAAGTCATGAATATCATAGGTGATGTCGAGGGGAAAAACGTCGTTCTCGTCGACGATATGATAGATACGGCCGGAACGATCGTAAAAGGTGCCGCCGCCCTCAAGGAGCACGGAGCGAAGAGTGTAGTCGCATGCTGTACCCACCCGGTGCTTAGCGGTCCGGCGTACGATCGCCTACGTGAAGGCGATCTCGACGAGCTTATCGTATCCGATACGCTGCCTCTGAAAGAGTCGTGCGACAAGATTACGGTTCTGCCCGCGGCACCTATCTTTGCCGAAGTGATCAGGCGAGTCTACCACAACGAGAGCGTAAACTCGCTCTTTTCATGAAAGAAGAACGCTAAAAACCATATGAAGGCATAATGTGCAAAAAAAGATTCGCAACTTCTCGATAATCGCCCATATCGACCACGGAAAAAGCACTCTCGCAGACCGTATCATCCAGGAGTGCGGAGCCGTTACCGAGCGGGAGCTGGGAACTCAGATGATGGATACCATGGATATCGAGCAGGAGCGCGGCATCACCATCAAGGCACAAAGCGTTCGCCTTACATACGTCAAAGATTCTGAACCATACATCCTCAATCTGATCGATACTCCCGGTCATGTCGACTTCAGTTACGAAGTCAGCAAATCTCTCGCCTCTTCCGAAGGGGCGCTTCTTGTCGTAGACGCTTCGCAGGGAGTAGAGGCGCAGACTATCGCCAACGTCTATATCGCACTCGAAAACGACCTCGAGATCATACCTGTAATCAACAAGATAGATCTTCCGGCGGCCGATCCGGACAGGGTGGTAGAGGAGATAGAGCAGACGATAGGGCTCGATTGCAGCGGCGCCATCTACGTCAGCGCAAAGACCGGCGAGGGGATTCGTGAGCTTCTTGACGCGATAGTGGAGCGTGTTCCGCCGCCGGAAGGTGACGAAAACGCACCCGCAAAAGCGATCATCTACGACAGCTGGTTCGACAATTACCTGGGAGCGCTCGCGCTGGTGCGTGTATTCGACGGAAGTATCAAAAAGGGGCAGGAGGTACTCATAATGGGTACCGGCAAGAGGCACCAGGTCCTCGATCTGAGCTATCCTCACCCGATAAAGCCCGCAAAGACGCCCGAACTCAAAACCGGTGAAGTCGGAATCGTGGTACTTGGGCTCAAAAATGTAAGCGATGTCGCCGTGGGAGATACGATCACCGATGCCAAACAGCCTACAAAAGAGCCGGTAGGAGGTTTCAAGGAGGTAAGGCCCTTTGTTTTTGCCGGACTCTATCCGATCGATACAGACAGGTTCGAGGAGCTTAGAGACGCACTGGACAAACTCAGGCTCAACGACGCCTCCATAAGCTACGAGCCGGAGACTTCGGCAGCGCTTGGATTCGGTTTCAGGGTTGGTTTTTTGGGAATGCTTCATATGGAAGTGGTCAAAGAGAGGCTCGAAAGGGAGTTCGGTCTCGATCTCATAGCGACGGCTCCTACGGTTATATACAGGGTCGAGTTGACCGACGGAAGCGAAGTAGAGGTACAAAACCCGAGCGAAATGCCCGATACCGGAAAGATCGAAAAGATCTACGAGCCGTATGTTCGTGCTACGATCATTACGCCGAAAGAGTTTCTGGGCAATATCATCACCATGATGGCGGACAGGCGGGGTGTTCAGGAGAAGATGGAGTACCTCAACGAAGAGCGGGTGATGCTCGTTTATGCCGTTCCTATGAACGAGATAGTCGTTGATTTTTACGACAAGCTGAAGAGCGCCACCAAGGGTTACGCCAGTTTCGACTACGAACCGATAGAGTATCGCGAGGGAGATCTTGTGAAGCTCGATGTGCGGGTGGCCGGCGAAGTGGTAGATGCGCTGAGCATCATAGTGCCGCGCGAAAAGGCGCAGCAAAGAGGGCGAGAGCTGGTGAAGACGATGAAAGAGCTGATTCCGCGTCAACTCTTCGAGGTGGCTGTACAGGCGAGTATAGGAAACAAGGTAATAGCCCGGGAGACGGTCAAGTCGATGGGCAAGAATGTCACAGCCAAATGTTACGGCGGAGATATATCGCGAAAGAGAAAGCTTCTCGAGAAACAGAAAGAGGGAAAGAAGCGGATGAAGGCGATCGGAAAGGTACAGCTGCCGCAGGACGCTTTTTTGGCGGTTTTGAAGATAGATTAGGATAGAGGATGCGGTGTCTTGGCTGCGGAAGCTTTTGTTTCGGCAGCGTCTGTTCCGGCTGCAAAGAGATATATCTTGGCCCTAAAATCGGGGTTAGATCTCTGCCGTGCGGGCTTGAAGTCCTCTCATTCTACGCCTACGACGATATAGAGCCTTTTTTGCTTACGAAACATTCACCGAGAGGGTGGGGTATCTACAGGCTACTGGCGAAAGAGGCGTTCAGGGCTTTGGTGCCGGACAGGGCGGATAGGCCATTTGCGGCAATACCGGTGGATGACGATATCAAAAGCGGTTACAGCCATACCGCGATTTTGGCTGCGGAGCTGAAGAGGTACGGTTACAGGCCGCTTTTTGATGTCCTAAAGCCTCGAAACAGGGTATCGTACTCCGGCCGTTCGCTCTCTTTCCGTCTCGAAAACCCCAGAGACTTCAAATATAGCGGTCCTCAGGGTATCGAAGCGATAATCGTAGACGACATAGTGACGACCGGTCTTACTCTTTCGGAAGCGAAAGCGGTACTTGAGGGGTCTCGGGTCTCGGTAAAAAGGGCGCTTGTTCTTGCCGATGCGAGTCGATAGAGTGCGCTTTTAAACTATTATAAAAATTGTCAACTGTTTTTTCTCTTCAATATGGCCGTGTCGACCCGTATGATATAATTCGCCCATCCTAACACCTGACCTGCGATACGGTCAGTTCTTCCCGTCTAACAGAATATACCTTCCGTATATTTACCAGATGGGCACCACCGAACGGCATATAGCTAGGGAGCATAATGTGCGTGCCTTCGGTAGATAGACTTTTGACCATATTATGGAAAGTTCGGCATCTACTGCGACAATGATGTAGAGTGAAGTTTTCCAGGAGTGGTCGGAGGCTATACTTCAACATAAAGAGACCGATTGATGGAAAATACGAGACAAGAGAGTGAAGAGCTCTCGGAGCAAGAGCCGAAAACTTCGATGACGTTTGCCGATTTTGGATTCAAACAGCCTATAATGCGTGCGATCAACCGAATGGGCTTTCAGGTACCGAGTCCTATTCAGGAGAAGGTGATTCCCCTTATCATGGAAGGGCACGATGTTGTCGGGCAGGCACATACGGGAACTGGAAAAACGGCCGCTTTCGGCCTTCCCTCGCTAAACAAGATCGAGTGGAGAAACGGAGTGGACATGCTTGTCATCACTCCTACCAGAGAGCTGGCTACGCAAGTCAGCGACGAGCTCTTCAGTCTGGGACGTTTTGCCGGGATACGTACCGTCAGCGTCTACGGAGGTCAGAGCTATCGAAGGCAACTCGATCTTATCAGCCGCGGTGCCCAGGTAGTCGTAGCGACACCGGGCAGACTTCTGGATATGCTTAGTTCCGGAAAGCTCGAAGACTTCAACCCATCCATAGTGGTTCTTGACGAAGCCGACGAAATGCTCGACATGGGCTTTCTCGACGATATAAAAGAGATCTTCAGCTATCTTCCGCAGCAGCGTCAGACACTGCTCTTTTCCGCCACTATGCCAGAACCCATAAAGGATCTGGCGCGCCATATACTGCATGAGCCGAAATTCGTCTCCGTTACAAAAAAGGAGACGACAAACAAGGATATCCGCCAGCTCTACTACGTGATCGAAGAGAAAGACAGGGATGACGCTATCGTTCGCCTGCTGGACAAGGAGGAGCCGGAAAAGGCGATCGTCTTCTGCCGTATGAAACGTGAAGTCGACAGAGTGGCCGAGCTATTGCAGGCGCAGGGTGTAAATGCAAGAGGACTCCACGGCGATATGGAGATGCGTGAAAGGATGGAGGTTATCAAGGGCTTTCGCGGACGTGATATAGATGTCCTGGTAGCTACCGATGTAGCGGCGCGTGGGCTCAATATAGAAAATGTCAGCCATGTATTCAACTACCATATACCTTTCGACCCGGAAAGTTACGTCCACCGTATCGGCAGGACCGGACGAGCCGGAAAGAAGGGTACGGCGATCACACTCGTAACTCCTCTTGAATTCAAGGAACTCGAGCGTATCCGGCAAAAGGTCGGCACGAAGATGGAGTACGGTTTCGTTGACGAGTCCGGAGAGGGAAGCGAAGATATCGTAGAGCGTTTTGCCGACCTCGTCCGCGCCAGCGGTATCGACGATACCGCCGTAAAGATCTATGAGAGTCTCGCGGAAGAGATGGCTCCGCAAAAGATCGCCTACAAACTGATTTCGATCATTCTCGAGAGCGATATACTAAGATCCAGAAGCGGCGGAATAGGTCTGAGCCAGGAGGAGGTCGAGCGTATGATGGCTATGAGCGGCACTTCCGAAAAACCAAAAAAGAGTAGCGGACGCAGACGCAGAAGCGGCCAGAGCCGAAGCAGAAACCAACGCCGATAGATCGTGCACAGGTATGATCTGATTATACTCGGAGCGGGCGCCGCGGGCCTTATGGCTGCCGCACTCGCCGATACCGACAACATTCTGATTCTTGAACACAATAGCCGGCCGGCGGCGAAGATAAAGGTCTCCGGCGGCGGACGCTGCAATATCACGAACGAAAACATCTCCTCATCCTTCTACCTTGCGGACAGGGAGTTCGTCTCTACTGTTTTTGAAATTTTCGACAACAAGAAACTGCTCGCACTTTTGAAAAAAGAGGGTCTGAAACCGGTTTTGAGAAAAAGAGATCAGTACTTCTGCCCAAAAAGCAGCGACGAGCTGATAGAAATACTGCTGCGCCTTACAGAAAGGGTTGAAAAGAGGTTCGATGCGGAGGTATCCGGTGCACGAAAAGAGGGGAGGGATTTCGTTGTGGAGAGTTCTGCAGGGAGCTTTTACGCAAAGCGTCTTCTTGTCGCCACTGGAGGGCTTGGCTACAAGAGTCTCGGTGCCGGACCGGTCGGATTCGAAATCGCCGAATCTTTCGGTCATACCGTCGTGCCTTGCCGTCCGGCGCTTGTCGGCCTAACTCTCCAGCCGGAGCAGTTT
>JAMONQ010000032.1 GCA_027065635.1 Campylobacterales bacterium
GCTTGACGGAGTAGCGGACTCCGGTAAAATATGCGAAGCTCTTTTGCGTCGCGGAATCATAGTGAGAGACCTTAATGGATACGGTATAAACGCCATCCGCATAACCATAGGAAAACCGGAAGAGAACGACCGTTTTTTCGAAGTTATGAGAGAACTTGTCGATAGTGGGAAGAGATGAACTTCAAAGATCTGGCGACACAGCTGACCCGTCTTTACGAACGTCTGAACAAGGCGCAGAGACTTGTTATAGTAGGAACGCTTGTCGCCGTCATCGGCTTCATAGTATTTCTTGTTATCTATACCTCCTCGTCCAGAAGCAGTAACTACGCTGTACTTTTCGATCGTTTGAGCGGCAAGGATGCCGCTCTTGTAATCCAGGAGCTGGAAAAAGAGGGAGTCCCGTACAAGATCCCAAGAGACGGTGTCATAGAGGTGCCGCGTGAAATGGTCTACAAGGCCAGAATAAACGTGGCTTCGCAGGGTATTCCCAAAGAGAGCCATGTCGGCTTCGAACTCTTTGACAACCAGCAGTTCGGATCGACCGATTTCGATCAGAAGGTGAAGTTTCTAAGAGCCCTGGAAGGGGAGCTTTCACGTACTATACAGAGTCTTCAGCCGATAGAGAGCGCATCTGTGCATCTGGCCCTGCCCAAGGAGAGCGTTTTCGTCTCCAAGTCTACCCCTCCAAGCGCGTCCGTAGTAGTCAAGACCAGTGAGGGGATGCGGCTCTCCAGGAAACAGATAGCCGGAATAAAAAATATAGTAGCCGCCGCAGTGGCCAACCTTACACCGGAAAATGTAAAGATAGTCAACGAGTACGGCGAACCACTGAATGAAGCCGGTAACGATGGGGCCGACGGTGAGCTCGCCAAGCTGCAGATGGAGTATAAAAACCGCTATGAAACCGCATACGAGCGCAAGATCGTAAATATATTGGCTCCATTTATCGGCTCGAAGGATAGAGTCGTGGCGAAAGTCACGATAGATTTCGACTTCTCCCGCAGGGAGAGTGTAGAGGAGAAGTACGATCCTGAAAACGTGGTAAGAAGCGAGCAGAGTCTCGAAGAGAAGAAGGAGGGTATGCCGCCGGAGCAGATAGGGGGTGTTCCTGGAGCCGTAAGCAATATCGGACCGGTGCAGGGAATCGAGTCGGCATCCGGAAAAGAGAAGTATCAAAAGTCTACAACGACCACCAACTATGAAGTCTCCAAAACGGTATCCAATATCAAAGGACCGTTTGCGACGGTAAAGAGAGTCACCGCCGCGGTTGTCGTGGACGGAAAGTATAAGCCCTCCGAAGATGGTGTGGAGTATGAGCCGAGAAGTTCCGAAGAACTTCAACAGATCTCCACGCTGGTCAAGCAGGCGATAGGCTTCGACAAGCGTAGAGGAGACGAGGTAAGCGTTTCGAACTTCAAGTTTGAAACTGTTGCACAGGAGATGGAGCCGAATGCATACAAGTCGGCGGTCTCGACTTTTTATACGTATGTAGAACCGGCCGTACCGGTTTTGAAATATATTCTGCTCGCCGTTATCCTGTTTGTCTTCTACAAGAAGGTGATAGTACCGTTTAGCGAGCGGATGCTTGAGATTCCCGTACAGGAGACTTCCGAAAACGAGCCTGTTTTGAGCCTCGGCGAAGAGGAGCACGAGTCGTTGACCGAGAAGTTTACGGAGATGCGTAAAAAGGTGGAAGAGCAGCTGGGATTGACCGAGGAGTTTAGCGAAGACGAGCTCAAATATGATATATTGCTTGAAAAGGTAAAAGAGATGGCGGAGGAGAAGACAGACGAGTTCGCCGCTCTTATAAATGCGCTGATACGCGATGAAAACGAGATGGAGCAGAACGCGGCCACAAAGGTTAAAAAGGAGGGCTCGTGAGTGTTCAGTTGACCCCACAGCAGCAGGCTCAGCTTGAAGAGCTGTCGATGGCGGAAAAGATTGCTATATTGCTGATTCAGCTCGGAGAAGAGGTAACCACCAATATCTTCGCGCATCTCGATGTGGAGGCTATCACAGAGATCTCCAAGTATATCGCTATGGCCAAGACGATAGACAAGCCGGTAGCCATGGCTATTTTGGAGGAGTTTCACGCCATTATGCAGTCAAACCAGTACCTGAGTACAGGCGGACTCGAGTATGCGAAAGAGATTTTGTACAAGGCGCTGGGACCGGATGAGGCGAAAAAGATAATCGAGCGCCTTTCAAAGACCATGCAAAGCAGTCAGAATTTCAGCTTTCTGTCCAAGATCAAGCCTCAACAGCTGGCCGACTTCATTGTCAACGAGCATCCTCAGACCATCGCTCTCATTCTCGCGCATATGGATCCCGGTGACGCAGCCAATGTTTTAGGTTTTTTTGAAGATGATCTTAGAGCGGAGATCGCTATGAGGATGGCGAATCTCGGAGATATCTCGCCGCAGATAATCAAGCGCGTCTCTACCGTTTTGGAGAACAAACTCGAATCTCTGGCCAGCTACAAGGTGGAAGTTGGCGGACCGAGAGCGGTCGCCGATATATTCAACCGCCTTGGTCAAAAGGCGGCGAAGTCTACACTGGTACAGATCGAACAGCTCGACGAGCAGCTTGCCAGTGCCATCAAGGAGATGATGTTTACATTCGAGGATATTGTCAATCTCGATAACAATGCGATCAGAGAGATATTGAAGTCGGTTGACAAGAAAGATTTGATGCTTGCTCTAAAGAGCGCTCCTGTCGAGCTGAAAGAGCGCTTCTTGTCCAATATGTCCCAGCGTGCCAGGGAGGCTTTCGAGGAGGAGATGCAGTTTATGGGTGCAGTCAAGGTCAAAGAGGTTGAAGGTGCCCAGAGAAAGATTGTCGAGGTAGTGCAGAAACTGGCTGAAGAGGGAGTCGTGAGTATAGGTGAAGCAGAGGAGATGATAGAGTAGCATGGAGACTGTTATCCCACCTGATAAAACCAGCGGACATGTGATCCAGAAGTACCATTTCAGAGTTCTGTCCGGCGGAGTGGCCCAGGTAGAAGAGAGTTCCGTCGAAAATAGGCCCGAAGAGGTCGAGGTGCACAAGGAGCAGGCGGAGCCTCTGGAGAGTGCGCCGGCAGGAGAGGCGAAAGACGAAGTGATGGAGCAGATGCTCAAAAAAGCCGATGAACTCTCGACAAACCTTGTAAAGATGCAGATGCAGCTCGAAAAGCAGCAGGAGGAGTTTGAAAAACGCCTCGAGGAGGCGAAGGCCGCTGCTTTTGAAGATGGAAAAAGTGTCGGAGCGAAAGAGGCGATCGAGCAGATGGAACGCGAGATCGAAGAGCAAAAAAGGAGACTGGCCGATGCGATAGAGGCGCTTGAAAAGAGCAGGGAGATGTTTTTGAAGAAGGTCGACACGATCGAGGAGGAGCTTATCGAAACCGCTCTGGATCTGGCGAAACAGGTAGTCGCCAAAGAGGTGGAGAACCACTCAAGAGAGGTTGCGCTAAGGCTTGCCAAACTTCTTCTTGCAGAAATAAAAGATGCAGCCAAAGTCACCTTGAAAGTAAACCCCGATGATTATGAGTATGTAAAAGAGCACCTTCAAAAGAGCGATGGCGGACTGGAGATCATCGCCGATCCGGCCGTCGGTGCCGGCGGTGTCATAATACTCAGCGATATAGGAAATATCGACGGTGAAATAATGCATCGGTTTGAGCGAATCAAGGAAGCGGTCTTTGGAACTGTAACACAAGGTAGCGGATGAAAAATATCAAAGGAATGAGTATCGAAGAGCTCGAAGAGCTCGCAAAGGATATACGAAAACGGATACTGGATGTAGTGAGCAGGCACGGCGGACATTTAAGCAGTACACTTGGTGCCACAGACCTCATTGTAGCGATGCACTATGTGTTCGATGCCGGGAAGGATCCGTTTATTTTCGATGTCAGCCATCAGTCGTATGCGCACAAACTGCTCACAGACAGAGAGGAGTCGTTTGACACTCTTCGGCAGTTTGGAGGTATAAGCGGTTATACGAAACCATCGGAGTCCGTTTATGACTACTATGTTGCCGGTCACAGCTCTACCTCCGTCTCGTTGGCGGTGGGAGCGGCAAAAGCCATAAGGCTT